>JAYVWD010000083.1:0-18611 GCA_043786345.1 Pseudomonadota bacterium | reverse complement strand
CCGCCCGGATCTGGCGACGTGGGACCCGGCGTGGAGGGCGCCGCGCCTTCACCCGCCGGGCCATCCGGGACGGCGGCGGCCGGCGCCGTCGCCGGAAGTTTACTGCCTGAAGATAAGGCCTTGATCTTGGCGGAGCAGCCGTTTACCACGGCGCACCCGACGATCAAGGCCGCAAGTCGACTTCGCATTTCGATCTCTTCTTTCCAGGACCAGCTAAGGGTTAATTCTGGTCATTTATTCGGAAAAAGGCGCGATCGACTTGAGACGAATTGCGTCGGCGAATAAAGGACGCGATATCTCCCCGTATTTACAGGAAAAGTTATCGTTCAGGCCGAGAGGCTGCCGCGTTTTGCGGGCCTCGCTGGCTTTTTCTTCGGCTTGGGCTTCCGCGGCGCCTTCGCCCGCGGGGCCTTCTTGCTTTTATGGCGCGCGAGCGCCGCCTTGAGTTTGCGGCCGTGGCTCGGCGCATGGTGGGCGTAGGCGATCCGGCTCGCGGGAAACGCGCCTTCGTTGCTCACTAGCGCCGACAGCTTCCGGTCGTTCAGGACCTCGTCGAGGGTCCGCGTCCGGCCGTCGACTTCGATGGTGCGGCTAACCAGCCGGATGCCGTGGCTATAGTCGGCGTAAGCGTGCCCGTGGACGAGGCTCAGCGGCTGGACGGGGCGGCCGTTGCGGCGGTGCCAGCCGTAGATCGCGACCTGCGACGGGCGGCTCAGGAGGCGCTTGGAGATCACGACGTCCTTCTTGTCGCCGGACGTCAGCTTGCCGAGCCGCTCGCGGCCGCGCTGCTTCTCGATCATCTTCTGGTGGCGCATGTAGTACTCGGTCGAGGCCATCTGGCGGCCGGCCGGCAGCGGCGAGGGGGTGAGGTGCACCTGGGCCTGCTTGTTGATCTCGTCGACGATCTTGGGCGTCGGGAGCATGAAACCGAAGCGTTGCGCGAAGGCCTGTGCCGTGTCGGGCGTCATCGGGATGCGCACGAAGTCCTGGTCGGAGCCGATCGCGAGGTAGTCGGGCATCACCTGCAGGGTCGCCGTATGCGCGACGCCGGCGGCGTCTTTCGTCCGGAGCTTCACGGGCTGGAGGTGCCGCAGGAAGTTGGGAATGTTGCCCGCTTCGAGCTCGCGCAGGATCGCGACCTCGCGCGCCTGGACGCTCAGGCCGCGGACTTTCACCGCGAACTGGCTGCCCGTCAGGGCCGCGGCAGGCCGCGCCGGCAAGGCGGTGGCCGCGTCGGCGGTGGGCGTTTTAAAGAGCGATAGCGACAGCAACAGCAAGGCACTCAGCAGCAACATCCGCATGATTCAGCATCCACTTCAGGTGCCTGTCAATTGCTTGGACACTTTGACAGGCGGCAACGGGGAGGGGGAAGAGGCCGGAAGTCCTGGGGAATGGCGGGAAGCCGGTCCGGCAGGCAGGAACCCTTAAGCAAGTTGAATGCCAGATTCGGGGCTCAGGATTTCGTGCGGAAAATCAGGGCCGCGGCGATGTGGAAGACCACCGACACGTACATGAACACCGCGAACGGCTTGTGGAACGCGTGCCAATACCCGATCAGCCGGCGGTAGTACCGGGCGGTCAGATACCGCCGCGCCGCGATCGCGTAGCCGAGGAGCACGGGGGCCATCTTCGGCGGGATGCCGCGCATCCGGCCGACGCGCCAGGTGCGCTTGCGCAGGTCGCCGACGAACGACCGCCAGAGCACCGTCAGCATGTCGGCGCCGCCTCGCGCGATCGCCTGGTCGACGCCGACGACGGTGAGCGCGCGCTCGATCATCCCCTCGAGCGTCTTGCCATCGTCCGGGACGATGCCGCGCTTCCGCCAGTCGGCGAACAGGGCGCGATACTCGTCGAGCTCGCGCTTCAGGTCTTCGCGCCGCCCGAGCACCTGCGTGTAGAAGTAGCGCCCGACGACCCCGCTCGCGAAGCTGATGACCATGCTCCAGAACGTGATAGCGACGAGCCCGTGCACCTTGAAGTTGGTGTGGAAGACGATGAAGGTCGGCCCGATCAGGCCGAAAAAGATGTGCGAATCGAGCCAGGCCGAGAGCGAGCCCCACTTCTTGAGCGCCGGGTATTTGCGCCGGACCAGGTAGACGTTCGTCAGCACGATCAGGATGAACCCTAGCCAGCCGAGGCGGTAGCTGAGCGGCGCGCCGGCGTCGGGCGCCATCGACTGGCCCTTGGCTAGCAGCAGATGGTGGCGCACGAGGAAACCGATGAAGCCCCCCGCCTTCCCGTGCGTCTTGTTGAGCACCAGGTAGGAGTGGGCGAGGAGTACGGTCGCGACGACCCAGATCCACGTGTAGATCTTGAGCCAGGGATAGCCGGGCTCCTGCCAACCCTCGATCTCGAGGGCGGTCAACTCCGCGTCGTCTTCCAGGTCGAAGTCATTAAGATCGGCATTTTCCATGTCTTTCCAGCCTAGTCAACGCCTACCGGCTTGTCCATCCGCCGTGCTATCATTGCGGCGAGAGCTCCCTTGTTTCGTGGTTCAAAGCATGCATTGGCGCGACCTTTCCATCTTGATGGCGAAGGTGCTCCCGCTCGTCGGCCTGGCCACGATCGCGGGGACCGGCTTTATCGCCGTGCGCCGCCGCCAGCTCGAGTCTCGGAAGGCTCGCCTGGCCCTCCGCACCACGATCAAAAACGAGCTCCATGTGCCCGCCACCCTGCACCCGCAGATCGACCCAGCGCTGTGCGCCGGGTGCGGCGCCTGCGTCCGCGTCTGCCCCGAGGGCGACATCCTCCAGATGCTCGACCACAAGGCCGTCCTGACCCAGCCGACGAAGTGCGTCGGCCACGGCGAGTGCGAGGCGGCCTGCCCGTTCTCGGCCATCTCGCTGGTCTTCGGGACGAAGACGCGGGGCATGGAGCTCCCTCGGGTCACGGGCAACTACGAGACGAACGTCCCGGGCCTCTATATCGCGGGGGAGCTCGGGGGCATGGGCCTGATCCGCAACGCCGTCCGCCAGGGTCGCCTCGCCGCCGAGCACGCCCTCAAGAGCATCCCGGCCGGCGCGCCGCTGGCCGACTGCGACCTGGTCATCGTCGGGGCGGGCGCCGCGGGGCTCTCGGCCGCCCTCGCCGCCGTCGCCGCGGGGAAATCGTATTTTTGCATCGAGCAGGGCTCGCTCGGGGGGACGGTCTTCAACTTCCCCCGGCAAAAAGTCGTCATGTCGCAGCCCGCCGACTTGCCCGTCGTCGGCCTGATGAAGTTCCCGAGCCAACGGGTCTCGAAGGAGGACCTGCTCGGCTACTGGAACCGCATCCGGAAGAAGATGCGGCTCAAGATCATGGAGAACACCCGCTTCATCTCGCTCCAGAAGGACGACGACGGCCGCTTCCACGTCGAGACCTCCAAGGGCCGGCTCACGGCGCGCAAGGTGATCCTGGCGATGGGCGTGCGTGGCACGCCGCGGAAGCTCGGGCTCCCAAACGAGGACCTGCCCAAGGTCACCTAC
The DNA here is from genome assembly GCA_043786345.1 of Pseudomonadota bacterium. Taxonomy (GTDB): domain Bacteria; phylum Bdellovibrionota_B; class Oligoflexia; order Oligoflexales; family CAIYRB01; genus JANOTL01. The sequence continues at coordinate 15,147 of JAYVWD010000083.1, read as the reverse complement.
AACCTGATCGAGCCCGACCAGTACCGGGGCATGGACGTCGCCGTCGTCGGCGGCGGCAACGCGGCGGCCGAGGCGGCCCGGATGCTCGCCGAGCCCAGCCTCAGAAACCGCGTGACCATCCTCGTGCGCGGCGCGGCCTTCAGCCGCTGCAACCAGGAAAACCAGGAGGCGGTCGAGCGCCTGGCCCAGGAAGGGCGCCTCCGGATCGCCTTCAAGACCCAGGTCGCCGACATCCAGCCCAAAATAATCACCGTAACGACGGACGGCCGGCCGCAGGACCTCAAGAACGACTTCCTGTTCATCTTCGCCGGCGCCGACCTGCCGACGGGGTTCCTGAAGAGCCTCGGCATCATCATCGAGAAAAAATTCGGCGAGGCCCGGAGGCGCCCATGATCAAGCTTTTGCTAGCAACGATATCATCCTTGGTCCTCGCGGCGGGCCTGTTCCACGCCTGCGGCGTCGAGCGCCCGGCCGCGACCGAGAACCGGGTCCCGCTCGTCCTCCACGCCGGGCGCACCGAAACGAGCTGCGTCGAGTGCCATGAGCCGGGCCGGCCGAGCCCTTCGCACGGCAAGGGCAAGGACTGCGTCGGCTGCCATTCGGCCGTCGACGACGTGGCCGGCAGCTGGATTCCCGCTCATCCGTACACGCACGATCCGGCGCCGGACGCCTGCCTCCGCTGCCACGTGCGCGAGCGCCCCGCGCCGCCGCACCCGGAGGCGGGCGACTGCGCCTCGTGCCACAAGTTTCCCAGTTGGCAAAAATAGGCTCTAACAGCCTCTGGCGACAATCGGGTAGACTCCTGTAAGGCCCGATTTCGATTCACACTTCGCGTGACGCGTCGCCCCCCGGCGCTGCGAAAGACCGCGTGCTGCAGGTTCGTGCGCTCACCACTGTCGCGCTGGGGCTCGTCGCCTCCAGCAGAGCGTTCGCCGTCGACTTCGACGCGCGTGCCACGGGCGGGGTTTACACATCGAAAGAGACCCCGGCGAACGACCAGGAGGTGGTCCTTGGGCGCGCCTACCTCGACGTGCGCCTCATCGGCCCGCTCAAGAACCAGTTCACCTTCGATTTCCGCGACAAGTACGACGCCTTCGGCGCCGTCGACAAGGAACATCTGGTCCTCGTGGCCGCGAACGACCCCCAGCTCCGCCAGCTCGCATACAAGGCGCCCTATGAGAACGGCGGCCTGTACTGGAGCGTCGGCCGCTTCACCCTCGCGGACGCCGGGCTCGCCGCCCACGACGGCGTCGAGGCCGGCTACCGGCTGCCGGGCGGGGAGCTGCGCTTCGCCGCCTTCGGCGGCCTGGTCGCCGAGCGCCGCAAGGGGCGGGGCCTCCAGCTGGCGACCGACGAGCCCGAGGGCGGCGCCTACGCGGCCTACGAAAAGGCGGGGAAAGGCCCCGGCGCGCGGACGTATATCGCCAACGGGGTCGTCGCGCAAAAGCCGCGGATCGCGCCGGCGACCGCGGTCCTCGGCACGAAGGCGACCGGCGACGCGCCGGCGCTCGCCGTGTTCGACCACGTGATCGCGATCCACGAGCCCGACACGTCGACGCGCCTTACGGCCTTTGCCGACGTCTACGCGGTGCCGGCGGCCTTCGTGCGCGACGCGCTGCTGTCGGCGTTCAGGCGCCTTTCGCCGGCGCTGTCGTTCACGGCCCAGCTGCTGCGCTTCGACCTGACCGAGTACCTCCGCCAGCGCGACGTGCGCGAAACGTTGGCGCCGAGCGCGTACACGATGGGAAAACTCGGCGCCGAGGCGCGGCTCCAGCGGCGCACCAAATTCGTCTACGCGGCGAGCTACGGCGCGCGCAGCGTCGACGGGAAGTCCCGGATCGAAGGCACGGCGGGCCTGGTCGCCTCGCCGATCGGCGGCGAGCACGTCGAGGCGAGCGCGCGCTTCGGCCTGCGCAAGAACTTCGAGAGCCGCGACACCTTCGCACGCTTCGGCGTCAGCTACTTCCACAAGCGCTTCGACCTGGACGGCTACGCGGAGGGCGGCATCGAGGACCGAGGCGACGGCACGACCCTGCACCCGCTCACGGCGGCGGTTGACGCCGGTTTTCTGGCGACGCGGAGCGTCCTTGCCTCGCTGGCGCTCGAGTACGCGAAGGACGAGCGGGTCAGCATCCTGAGCGCCATGGCGATGGTGGGCTGGCACATGGGCTCGCGGGGCACGACGCCGGGCCGTAGCACGGCGCCGGGCCTCGAGGGGGCGCAATGACGCGGTCCCTGCTCAAGCTCCTCGCCGCGCTTTTGCTGCTCTTTGCCGGGCTGGCCCAGGCCGCCGACGAGGGCATCGTCAACAAGCTCTTCGGCCCCGGGCCCCTGACCTTAGGCCACAAGAACCTCGAGCACGGCGGCTCCGACTGCCTCAAGTGCCACGACACCGGCAACGGCGTTCCGAACAACAAGTGTCTGACCTGTCACACTAGGGTCCAGTCGTCCATCACCAAGGGCGACACGCTCCACGCGCGCGTCAAGGAGCAGCCCTGCATCTCGTGCCACACCGACCACAAGGGCCGGAACTTCAATCCGACCCAGGTGGACCGCAAGGCCTTCGACCACGCCAAGACCGGCTTCCCGCTGACCGGGAGCCACCAAAAGGTCAAGTGCGAGAAGTGCCACACCCAGCAGCACAAGAACAAGGCCGGCAAAGCCGTCGGCATGGAGTTCCTCGGCTTAAAGCAGTCCTGCGTGGCGTGCCACAAGAAGGACGACATCCACCACTTCCCCCCGAAGCAGGCGAGGCTCGAGTGCTCGGTGTGTCACAACACCACGACCTGGAAAGAAGTCACCAAGATTGCCTCGAAGGGCTTCGACCACAAGAAGGAGACCGGCTACGAGCTCGTCGGCAAGCACGCGCAGATCAAGTGCGACGCCTGCCACCTCGACAAGCTGACGAACAAGGCGAAGTACTCGTTCCCCGAGCTCCCGAAGGAAAAGTGCCTGTCCTGCCACGCCGACCAGCACAAGGACAAGCTCTCGGCGAAGTTCCGGAACGGCACCTGCGAGCAGTGCCACACCCAAACCGACTGGAAAATCGAGCGCTTCGACCACGCCCTCGCCGGCTATCCGCTGAACGGCGCGCACGCCAAGCTGCCGTGCGTCGACTGCCACAAGCAGGGCAATGCGCACAAGGCGCTCAAGGATTTCAAGTGGACGGGCGCCAGCGCCAGCTGCGTCGGCTGCCACAAGGACTTCCACGGCTTCGGCGAGGAGAAGAACCCGAAGCTCGGCGAGCTGACGAACTGCGTCCACTGCCACACCGAGATGGACTGGCGGCGGGACCTGCTCTTCAGCCACGACAAGGACACGCGTTATCCCATCACCGGCAAGCACAAGCAGGTCCCCTGCTTCGAGTGCCACAAGCCGAAGAGCGGCGGCCCGTCGAAGAAGCCGTTCACGCCCCGCACCTACGACTTCAAGGCGCTCCAGTCGAAGACCTGCGAGACCTGCCACAAGAACCCGCACCCCGCCAGCGCGGCGAAGGCGTTCCGGGAGGCCCCGTGCGCCGGCTGCCATACGACCGACGGCTGGAAGAGCGTGGGCGGGGCGGGCGCCAAAGGCGGCTTCAACCACTCGACCATGACCAAGTTCGTGCTCGACGGCGACCACGCGAAACTCACGTGTAATCAATGCCATATGAAGGGCGGCAAGGAGGTCTACAACTTCCCCGGCGAGGACAAGAAGTTCTGCGTGACCTGCCACGCGAGCCCCCACAAGGACCAGTTCTCGGCGCGCTTCCCCGCCGACGCCTGCGCGACCTGCCACAACACCAGCGCGTTCAAGCGGCTCCTCGGCTTCGACCACGACAAGACGCGCTTCCACCTGGAGGGCGCGCACGTCAAGGTCGGCGAGTGCAGGGACTGCCATACGCCGACGGACAGGACCCTGGCGTCGAAGCCGCCGCGGCCTGCCGGCAAGTTTCAGTTCGAGCACCCGGAGGCGGACTTCTGCGTGGACTGTCACAAGACCGTCCACCAGGGCCAGTTCGACGAGAAGTTCCTGGCGAAGCCCTGCAAGGATTGCCACTCCCAGGACGCCTTCGCGAAGATGCGCCCGTTCGACCATCGGACGGCGCCGTTCCAGATCACCGGCGCGCACGCGAAGTTCCGCGGCAAGTGCTGGAATTGCCACGTCCCGACCAACCGCATGCTCGCCTCGAAGCCGCCGCACCCGGCCCACAAATTCCAGTTCGGCCAAGAAGACGTCGGCTTTTGCGAGGCCTGCCACCCGAGCGTGCACAAGGACCAGTTCTCGGAGAAGTTTTTGGGCGTGCCCTGCAAGGAGTGCCACACGACGGCCGACTGGGTCCGGAAGCTGCCTTTCGACCACAAGCAGACCGCGTTCGAGCTGACGGGCGCTCACACAAGGGTCGCGGGCAAGTGCGTCGACTGCCACGTCAAGACCGCGAACATGCTGCCGACCAAGCCGCCGAAGCCGGCCGGCAAGTTCCACTTCGACCGCAAGGTCTCCGGCTTCTGCGAGGACTGCCACAAGACCCCGCACGAGGACCAGTTCCACGCCGCCTTCGTCGACAAGCCCTGCCGCGACTGCCATGTGACGGCGAGCTTCGAGCGCCGCAAGCCCTTCGACCACGCGACGACCAAGTTCAAGGTCAAGGGCAAGCACAAGGAGGTCAAGTGTGCCGAATGCCACACGGCGACGGACAAGCGCTTCAAGGAATCGCCACACCACCCGGTCGACAAATACCTTTTTCCGAATCTGGCCAAGGACGACTGCGCCACCTGCCACAAGGATCCGCACAACGGCAGCTTCGGCAAGAACTGCTCGGCCTGCCACAATGAAAACGGCTGGAAAACGGTCGGCGGCGGGGACTTCCATAAGAATTTCCTGCTCGGCGGCGTCCACGAGCTGCTCTCCTGCGCCGAGTGCCACAAGTCCAACGCGAAAAAGCTGGCCGGTGTCGGCCGCGACTGCCAGGAGTGCCACACCAAGGACGACGTCCACATGGGGACGCAGCCGGACTGCGCTTCCTGCCACACGCAGCAGTTCTGGGCCGTCTCGAAGTTCCACCACGCGACGACGATGTTCCCGCTGCGCGGGGCGCATCGGACGCTCGAGTGCTCGGGCTGCCACGTCCAAGGGGTCTACGAGGGCCTGGCGCCGGATTGCATCGCGTGCCACTCGCGCGACGCGCAGCAAGTGACGGCGCCGAACCACAACGCCGGCGGGTTCGAGAGCTGCGCGCAGTGCCACAACCAGTTTTCCTTCTCCGCCGGAACGCCCTGACCCTAGAGGCCGGTAGGCCGACAGGCTTGCGGCTTGCGGATCGCGGTCAGCGGTCAGCGGTCAGCGGTCAGCGGTCAGCGGTCAGCGGTCAGCGGTCAGCGGTCAGCGGTCAGCGGTCAGCGACCAGCGACCAGCGGTCAACGGATACGGAGTGCGGATAGCCGTCGCCCCCTCACCCCGGCGGCCACGAAAGCTTTCTCCCGCCAAGAATATGCGCATGCATATACTCCACCGTCTGCTGCCCGTCCTTTCCATTATTGATCACGATGCGGTAGCCGGGCCCGTCGAGTTTGAGCGCCGCCGCGACCTTCGCCACGGCGATGAAGAACGCGCCGACCTCCGCCGGCGAGCGGCCGGCGAGGCCGGAAAAGCGTTCAACCTTGATCTTCGGGATCACGAGCACGTGCGTCGGCGCCTGCGGATTGACGTCGCGGAACGCGTAGACGTGCTCGTCCTCGAAGACCGCGTTGGACGGGATCTCCTTGCGCAGGATCTTGTCGAAAATCGTGTCCGTCGGCATCGGTCGCTCCTCAATCGTCCACGGACTCCGGATTTTTGGCGGCGTAGTCGGCGATGAAGTCGGCGAGCCGCGCCTCGGCGTCGGGCGAGATCCGGGAAATCTTGAGGCCAAAGCCGTCGCCCGAGACCGAGCGGTGCATGATCTCGGCGACGAGCGTCACCTCGGCGTCGTCGCCGACGCCGAGCTGGAGCGTCAGGTCGAAAAAGTTCTCGTCGGGGCCGACGGCGAAGTCCTGCGGCCGCCCCATGATGAAGAGCCCGCTCTCGCTGATGTCGCGCGTCACGAACGCATAGGGGTGGCGGACCCCGAGGCGCTCGACGATGACGACCACCTGGAGGCGGATGTTGAAGCGCTGCTTTTCGCGGCGATCGCGGCCGAAGAACGTCGGGGATTCGGTCATAGGCGTTTGCGCAGCTCCTGCCCGAGGGCTTCGAAGCCCGGTTTGCCGAGGAGGCCGAAGAGGTTCTTCTTGTAGGCCTCGACGCCGGGTTGGTCGTAAGGGTTGACGCCCAGTAACGCGCCGCTGATGCCGCAGGCACTTTCGAAAAAGGCGAAGAGGCCGCCCAGGGCCTGCTCGTCGAGGCGGGGGATGCTCAGGCTCAGGGCCGGGACGCCGCCGTCGGCGTGGGCGAGCTTGGTGCCAAGCAGGGCCGCGTCGTTGATTTCGCCGACGAAACGCTGCTCCAGGTAGGCGAGGCCGTCCAGGTCGCCGCCGCCGTGCGGGATGCGGATCCGGCGCTCGACGTTGGTGCCGTCGCCGGCCGTCGCGGTCTGGTGCTTGATCAGGAGGAAGGTCTCGAGGAGCGTGCGCTCCCCTTCCTGCACATACTGGCCCATCGAATGGAGGTCCGTCGTGTAGGTCAGGCCCGCGGGGAAGAGGCCCTTGCCGTCCTTGCCTTCGGACTCGCCGAAGAGCTGCTTCCACCATTCGATGAAGTTGCGGAGCTTGGGCTCGCCGGCCGAGAGGAGCTCGATCTTCTTGCCCGCCTCGTAGGCGGCCATGCGGCACGCGGCGTAGCGAAGGGCCGGGTGGTCGCCGCCGTCGCCCTCGCGCAGGTCGCGGAACACCGCGTCGGCGCCGGCCAGGAGCCGCTCGGCGTCGAAGCCCGCCAGGGCGAGCGGCACGAGGCCGACCGCGGTCAGCACGGAGTAGCGGCCACCGACGTCGCCCGGGACTTCGAAGGATTTGTAGCCGTTCTCGTCGGCGAGCTGGCGCAGAGCGCCCTTTTCCTTGTCGGTCGTCGCGATGATGCGACGCGCCGCCTCGGTCTTGCCGAAGCGCTTTTCCATGTAGCTGCGCACGACCCGGAAGGCGACGGCCGGCTCGGTGGTCGTGCCGGATTTGCTGATGATGTTGACGAGGGGCTGCCGGTCCTCCAGCAGGTCCAGCAGCTCGACCAGCCCGGCCTCGGACAGGTGGTGGCCGGCATAAGCGAGCACGGGGCGGCGGGCGTTCTTGCCCGATTTGGCGAAGGCGACGCCGTACTCGTGGCCGAGCGCGTCGGCGACGGCGCGCGTGCCGAGGTAGGACCCGCCGATGCCGATGACGAGGACCATGTCGTAATAGACGTCGAGCTTCGCGACGTAGTCCTTCACGTCGCGCCACAGCGTCTGGCCACGGCGGCGCGGCCAGTCGAACCAGCCGGTGAATTCGCCGCCGAGGCAGGTCTGGTCGCGGAGCGCGTAGAGCGCCGCGCGGGCCGCGGGCAGCAGGGTTTCGGCGCGGGACCGTAGCTCCTGCGGGAAAAACCGCGTATCGAAGTCGATCACAGGACTCCTTCCCCGCCACGATCGGCGACGGACACGACATAATGGTGCAGTTTGGCGAGGATGCCGGGGTGGGCGCGGACCTCGAAGACGGACTTTTCCTCGCGGTTGAAGTCGGAGCTCATGATCAGACAGGCCTGGTAGATCAGCGACAGCGCCGCCTGGTCGTCGGGCGGGACCTCGAGGGTCGCCCGGACGAGGTTTTCCTCGAAGTGGGCCGCGACGTGGCGGCGGAGCTTCGCCATGTCCTCTTCATTGTAGGCCGAGACGAAGACGCTGCTCTTGTAGGCGGCGCGCAGGATCTTCGGCAGGACCTTGTCCTCAAGCCGGTCGACCTTGTTGAAGACATAGAGCAGGGGGATGTCGCCGGCGCCGATCTCGCGGAGGACGTCGGTGGTCGTCTGCATCTGGGCGCGGAAGTTCTCGTGGCTCACGTCGACGACGTGCAGCAGCAGGTCGGCCTCGAGGACCTCGTCGAGCGTCGACATGAAGGACTCGACCAGCCCGTGCGGCAGGTTGCGGATGAAGCCGACCGTGTCGGACAGGAGGATCTTGGGCCGCGAGTGCGGATCGAGCGTGCGCACGCTGGAGTCGAGCGTCGCGAAGAGCACGTCCTGCGGCTTGAAGTCGGCCTTCGTCAGCGCCACCATCACCGTGGTCTTGCCGCTGTTGGTGTAGCCGACGATCGCGACCTTGAGCTCGTTGCGGCGGGCTTTGCGCTGGTTGGACCGGTCTTTCCGGATCTGGTCGAGCTGGCGCTGAAGCCGGGAAATCCGGTCGCGGGCCCGCCGGCGGTCGATCTCGATCTGCTTTTCGCCCATGCCGCGGGAGTTGACGCCGCCTTTTTGACGGTCGAGGTGCGTCCATTGGCCGCCCATGCGCGGCATCATATATTCGAGCTGCGCGATCTCGACCTGGGTTTTGGCCTGGGTCGAGCGCGCGTGCCGCGCGAAGATCTCGAGGATGACGCCGGTGCGATCCATCACGGCGCAGCCGGTGAGCTGCTCGAGGTTGCGCACCTGCGGCGGCGCCAGCTGGCGGTCGAAGACGACGGTCGTGGCGCCGGCCGAGGCGGCGATCTCGCGGATCTCGACGGCTTTCCCTTCGCCGATCAAACACTTGGGCGTGAACTTCTGACGGCGCTGCACCACCCGGCCGAGGACCTTGACGCCGAGCGTGCCGAGCAGCGAGCTCAGCTCGTTCAGATCCTCGTTGAGGACGTCGGAGTCCTCGCCGTGGAGTTGCACGCCGACGACGATGGCGCCGCGCGCGCCGGTGGCGGTCACGACGGGGCCAGGTCCTGGTCCGTTCGGCTGCTGAGGGTCCCGCAGGTTGCTCGTCAAGAATTCCTCTCATGAAGCACGCGTCGCGAGAACTCTAACTCAATGCAGCGCGTGACGAAAGGGCGACGCCAGCATGACCTGCGCCTCGACGGGGGCCAGCCGCTCGACCGCCGCGTCCACCGCGGCGACCGGGAAAAACCGAGCGGCGATCCGGAGAAAGACCCGGTAGTGCCCCGCCTCGGCCCGCGCGAGGGTCCTATAGAAGGATTTGAGCTCCGGGTCCTCGAGCCCGTCGCTGAGAAGTCCGAAGCGCTCGCAGCCGCGGGCCTCGATGAGGGCCGACAGCACCAGGCGGTCGAGCAGACGCTCCAAAGGGCCGCTGCGCGCCGCTTTCAGCAGCTCGTTGACGTACGGATCCTTGGCGTCCTGCCCGAGCGTGAGCCCGCGCCCGACGAGCAGGCGGTAGACCTGCTGGAAGTGGTCGAGCTCCTCGCGGGCGAGCGTCACCAGCGGCTCGACCAGAAAGGGCCGGTCGCCGTATTGCGCCACCAGACTGAGGCAGAGCATGGCTGCCTTGCGCTCGCACGAGGCGTGATCGAGGAGGAACGCGTCGAATCCGGCAAAGACCGTCCGCGCCCAGGCGGCCGGCGTGGCCGCGGCCAGGGGTAACAGGTCCAGGAGCTCGGGGGTCTGCATGAGAGCCGCCAATTGACAACCGAAGATCGCCTTGTATATCGTCCGGAAAAGAACTTCTCCAAGGCCTAATTTGCCCGCGCCACCACCAGCGCCGACAGCCCCGTCGCGGGTCGCTCGTTCCCTTCGAACCCGAGGAAACGCCGTGCGCCGCCGCGACGCTTCTCATCTCGTCTTCCTTTGCCTGAGCCTGGCCCTCGCGCTGCTGAGCCTGCGCGCCCGCGCCGAGGCGGGAAACTGGTCCGACTCCGGGATCCAGGGCGCGCCTTACCTCGCGATCCGCGCGAGCCTCGGGCGCCTCGCCTTGGGCAACCCGGGGCTCGCCACCGTCATCACCTATGGCGCGACGCCGGGCGGCCTGCCGCTCACCCTCGTCAAGATCGAGGACAAGGCCGCCGCCGCGGCGCTCCGGCAAGCCGGCGCCCTCCCCGAAAAACGCCCCGTCGTGCTGATCACGGGCGCGACCCACGGCAACGAGTTCCTGCACGTCGAGGACCGCCTGCCCGCCTTCTTCGTCGGCCACCGCGGCGACCAGGCGGGCGTGCGGGACTTCCTCGCCCGGGGCGGCGTCCTGCTTATCGTTCCCGTCGTCAATCCGGACGGCTACGAGCGCCACACCAGGGACAACCTCCACGACGTCGACCTGAACCGCGACTTCGCGCTCCTGCCGACGCGCGAAGGCAACTTCCGCGAGGTCGAGACGCGCGCCCTCGCGGCCCGGATCGACCAGGAGCTCCAGGCGGGCGACGAGCGCCTCGCGCTCTCCGTCGACTACCACTGCTGCGCCGGCTCGCTCCTCTACCCTTGGGCCTACTCGGAGGACGCGCTGCCGAAGGGCGTGCTCAAGTCGTTCATGGCGATCGCGGACCTGATGCTCAAGGACATCGACCCGCACTACTCGACCGGGCCGACCGGGCAGATCCTGGGCTACCTGCCGCGCGGGACCTCCAAAGACTATTATTACGCCAAATTTGGCGCGTTGGCGTTCACGTACGAGGGCGACTACCAGACCGAGGCGGCGAAGTTCCCGCGCCACGCCGTTTGGTGGAACCACGTCCTGGCGAAGCTCGTCCGTCCTTGAGTTCAAAAAAGGGGTCGTCATGATCGTGGAGCGGGCATCGATGCGGTGGGTTTCCCTCGGCCTTTGCGCGGCGGCGCTGGCGGCGGCGGGCTGCCGCACCAGCGAGAGCAAGGCGACGTTGCGCGAGGCCGGCACCTCGGCCGCGGCCGCGCCAAAGGCGCCGGAGCCGGTCTTCGTCGTCACCGGCGGCTTCGGCACCTGCAAGCCAATGGCCTTTAACGGCGGCTACAAGTCGCCGTTCGACGGGCGCGTGTGGTCGGGCTCCGCCTACTACAAGGACCTCTTCGCCGGCACCGGCTCGGTCGAGCACGGCAACTCGATGGTGTCGAGCTTCCTCGCCAACACCTTCCAGCTCAATACCTATAAGAACATCTGGCTCGGCAAGGGCGACTGGGAGCAGAACGTCATCTTCGCCTGCCACTCGCCCGACACCGCCTTCGATAAACAAGAATTTGTTTGGTGGAATCCGAGCCTGGCGAAGAGCGCGGCACAGATCCGCGCCACGACCACCAACGACGAGCGCTATGCGGCGATGGGCTTCGACTGGTTTTACCTGAAGACGCCGACGCCCGGCACGTACGCCGACCCCTATGCCCGCGACGGCTACCGCGGCGGGAGCCAGGGCCTGCCCCGGTTCGTGGCGGCGATCAAGAAGCTGGCGGCGGATCTGAACCCCGGCGGCGGCCTCCGGCCCGTCTACCTCCTCGGCCACTCGATGGGCGGCTATATGTCGGTGCGGCTGGCGGACCAGCTGGAGAATGACGTCAACCTCGCCGGCCTACTCACCATCGACCCCATCAGCCCGGGCCTCTGCCCCGCCAACAAGCTCGACGTCTGGACCAACGCCCTGGACGTCATGGTGAGCGGCATCGTGTTCACGGCGGTGACGAAGCTGCCCGGCTGCACCATGGGCTATCCCTCGGATTTGAACGGCATCTCGCCGCACGTCCGCCGGATCCTCGACGACAACTCCGAAAAGCTCGGATTCGGGCGTGACCGCAAGTCGTGGTTCCACTATTACCAGGACCAGTTCGTCGTCCTGCACTCCGGCCACAACCCGTGGGCGAACATCAGCGTGCTCAAACGCTACGAGCTGGTGCGCGTCCGCAGCCGCGCGATGCTGCTTTTCGGCGGCCTCGTCGCGAACATCATGAGCGGGAACGTGCAGGCCGGCCGGGCCCTCAACGGCCACGTCGCCGTCAACCTGGACGAGGAGGTCTGGAAATGGGATGCCGGCGCCGGGCGCAGCGACTCCTGGATGGCCTACCGCCACCGGGCCGACGCGCTGAACACGGTGCACCCTTCCGGCTCCTGGCAGCTCTGGCAGAACGCCTCCTTTCGCCGCCCCTCGGAGCAGGTCGAGGGCTTCGGCTTAGGCCTGACCGACGACCAGCCTTCGCCCGCCGCCCAGCCGGTCGACGCCGACAAGGCCCCGGTCCCGCCCGAGACCGGCACGGCGCTCAAATGTGCCGACTCCAGCAGCTTTCAAACGCAGCTCGTGGCGATGGTCGGCCCCGAAGCGGCGCAGCGCGACTTCGGCGACCTGACCGCGGCACCGCAGAAACTTTGCCTCGACGGCGACTCCGTCGAAGATAAGGCCGCTCACGCGGCGGTCCTCGAAGGCGCGGACGGTAAGGTCTTCGCCGTTCACTCCACGGTCTTCGATCCGGAGAAGGCGGCCGAGTCCCTGCCGGCTGACGCTGAGGCGCGAAAAACGTCGGGACTTTAGCGGAAGATAAAATTGGACCTTTCCAAAAGCGAGCGCGTATGGGAAAAAAACCCTATATGAAACTGTGACACCCCGCCAGCTTCGACCAAATTACGAGCGCCGCGGGCCATCACCTTTCGGGCTTCGGGACTGACACGTCCATTGGCGGGTCCCTAGCGAGGAGGGGAGCAGACCGTGAAAGCAGAGCTCACCGAGCACGACCTCCGGGTCAAGATCATCGGCAAGTTTTTGAAGGACAAGCGCGCCAAGGCGGGTCTGACCCAGCAGGAGGTGGCGCTCGGTCTTTCATACGATACGGCGCAGTTCGTGAGCAACTGGGAGCGGGGCATCTCGCTGCCGCCCCTCGCGGCCCTCCCGAAGCTCGCGAGCCTGTATAAGGCGCCGGCCAAGGAATTCATCGAGGTGATGTGCGAGTACCAGGAGCAGGTCCTGAAGCGCACGAAGAAGCACATGGTGGAGCTCTTCGCCCAACACAAACGCGCCTGAGAGGGCTCCCGGGCCCCGATCCCCCTTCTGAATCCCTAATTAAACTGGATTGTTAAGGCAAGTCCTTGCGTTGACCGGGGGCCCGGAGGGAGGATCGTGAGACGATCGTTGTTCCGCCTGTTCTGGGAGCTTCATGCAGCCGACCCGCGCCAGTGCCTTCGTGTTCGCCTGCAAGGTGAAAGGGCCACAGCTCCGGCGCGCCTTCGGGGAGCTCCGCCGCGGGCGGCCGCCGCGCGCCGGGCGCCCGGGCGCGCTCGTTCAGGCGCCGGTGGCGGGGCAGTCGGTGACGGTGCTCTGGACCGCGGATAGCGCCGCCGAGTTCAAGCTGACGGCGGGCAAAGTCGAGAACCTCCGGATCGCGGCGCGCGCCTTCGACGGCCTCGAGCTCGGCCCCGGGACGGTGCTCAGCTTCTGGCGGCAGCTCGGGCGGCCGATCGGGCGGCGCGGCTTCGTCGAGGGCCGCGAGCTGCGCGAGGGCTGCGTCGTGCCGAGCATCGCCGGCGGCCTCTGCCAGCTCTCGAACGCCCTGTGGATCCTGGCCCGCGAGCCCAGCCTGCCGGCGGCGTCGGTCGCGTCCTACCTCGAGCAGGCGCGGGCCGACGGCTTTCCCGTCGGCGAGTGGGGGCGGACGCAGCAACGATGAGGCACTTTTCGACCGCGGGACGGGTCGCCATGGCGCGGAAATCCGGGCTCCGATGAGCCCGAGGGGAGGATCGCCGATGACCATAAAGGCAAAGCGGGTTCTGATCATGGGCGGCACGGGGTTCGTCGGGCGCGAGCTCGGCCGACGCCTGGTGGAAGACGGGCATCGGGTCGCGATCCTGGCGCGAAAGCCGGACGACGTCCGCGATCGCCTGCCGTTTCCCTGCGAGGTGTTCGCCTGGCTGGGGGGCGATGCCGAGATCCCCGGGGCCGCGCTCGTCGGGCGCGACGCGGTCGTCAATCTGGTCGGCGAAGGGATCGCCGATCGGGCGTGGACGGCGAAGCGGCGCGCGGCGATCCAGGACTCGCGCACGCAAAGCGTCGCGGCGCTGACGCGCGCCCTGATGCGCGCGCCGGTGCGGCCTGAGGTCTTAGTCCAGGCCTCCGCCGTCGGCTATTACGGCGACCGGGGCGAGGCGCCGCTCACCGAGAGCGCCGGTCCCGGCGGCGGCTTTCTCGCCGAAACCTGCGTTGCCTGGGAGCGCGGCGCCGGCGCCATCGAGGCGCTCGGCGTCCGCGTCGCCCGCCTGCGCCTCGCGATGGTGCTCGGACTCTCCGGCGGCGCCCTGCCGAAGCTCCTCGGCGTCTATGCCAAGGGCCTCGGCGCCGTACTCGGCAACGGCCAGCAATGGGCGAGCTGGATCCACGTCGAGGACCTCGCGGCCATGATTGCGGCGGCCATCGTCGACGAGCGGTGGCGCGGCGCCTTCAACGCGTCAGCGCCACATCCCTGCCGCAACGCCGCCATGACCGCGGCGATCGCGCGACACGGCCGCTATTCCGCCGGGAAATCGGTGCCGGCGCTCGGCGTGCGGGCCGCCCTGGGCGGCCGCGCGGCGCTCGTTCTGGGCAGCGCGAAGGCGCTGCCGGCCGCGGCGCTCGCGCTCGGATTCGGCTTTCGTTTCGCGGATATCGACGCCGCCTGCGCCGACCTGCTCGGCACGGCCGTCGACGGGAACCTGCGCCGCCACGTCGTCCGGCAATGGATTCCCGTGGCGCCCGCGCTCGTTTGGCCGTTCTTCACCGAGGCGGGAAACCTGGAGCAACTCACGCCGCCCTGGCTCGCCTTCAAGGTCGATGCCGTCAGCACGCCGACGATCGGCGAGGGCACGCGCCTTCGCTACAAGCTCACGCTCCATGGCATCCCGGTGCTCTGGGAATCCCTGATCACCGGCTGGCAGCCGGGCGTCGCGTTCATCGACGAGCAAAAACGCGGCCCGTATGCCGTCTGGCATCACTCGCATCGCTTCGAGCCGCTCGCGGGCGGCACGCTGATGACGGATGACGTGCAATACCGCCTGCCGGTGGCGCCGCTCGGCGAGCTCCTGGGCGGCCCGTTCGTCGAGCGCGACGTCACGCGCATCTTCGCGCATCGGAGCAAAGCGGTGGCCGGCCTGCTCACGAGCCGGTGGCTTCTGGACCCGAGCGCTCAGGCGTAAATCAGGTGCTCTTTCAGGAACTTGTCGACCGCATCATAGAAGTGCTCGATCGTCTCCGCCTTGCGCCACCCGTGCCCTTCGCCCTCGTACACCTTATACAGGTGCGGCGTGCCGTTCCGCCTGAGCGCCTCGACGATGACGTCGGACTGGTCCTTCGGGACGACCTTGTCGATATCGCCCTGGAACAC
>JAYVWD010000082.1:0-6077 GCA_043786345.1 Pseudomonadota bacterium | reverse complement strand
GGGGATCGGCTCGTCGCAGACGATGTCGCTGATCACGGCGCGGCCGCCGCGCTTGAGGACGCGGAAGAGCTCCCTGAAAAGCTGCGCCTTTTCGCCGTTCGAGACGAGGTTCAGCACGCAGTTGCTCACGACCACGTCGATGGAGCCTTCGGCGATGAGCGGCTCGGTCGCCGCCAGCGTCTCGGCGTACGCCTCGAGGGCGCGCAGGTCCTGCTCGCTGGCGACGGGGTGCTCGCGGAGGTAGGCGTCCAGGCGGTCGCGGTCGACGCGCAGGTCCTGGATCTTGCCCTTCTTGAAGACGGTGTTGTCGAAGCCCAAGGTCGCCGCGACCGAGAGCGAGGCGCTCCGGGCCAGCGACAGCATTTCGTCATTCATATCGACGCCGATGACCCGGCCGTCCTTGCCGACCACCTGGGCCGCGATGAAGCAGATCTTGCCGCTGCCGCTGCCTAAGTCGAGGACCGTCTCGCCCGGCCGGACGAACCGGGACGGGTCGCCACAGCCGTAGTCGCGCTCGATCACCTCGGGCGGAATGATTTTCAAATACTGCCCGTCGTACTCGACGGGGCAGCAAAGGGCCGCCTCGCGCGCCTGAGCCGCCTGGCTGTAACGCTCGCGCACCGCCACTTCCAAGGTCTTGCCGTAGTCATCGCCCATGTTTATCAAGGTCTCCCGCGCCTTGGGGCGCCCGAAAGTCGGGCTGATCCTAGCATGAGGGCTTTCCTGCCGGGCAGACTTTTCCATTGTCCCAAGCGCCGACCTTTCGCTATGTTAAGGTTTGGTCAATCCATCGCATACCTTCAAAAGAGGCCGAGGCATGTCGCCCCCGCAACGCCCCACGAGGTCCTGGACCCGTTGTTCCGCGCTCGCCATCGTGCCGGCGGTGGCGCTGCTGCTGTGGGGTACGTCGCAGCTCGTGAGCTCCTGGCAATCCACCCATAAAGCCCCGGCCTCCGGCGGTCCCGAGGCGGCGCCCGGACAGGGCGCGCCGGGAACGCCCGCGACGCCGGCGGAGCTCGACGTCAAGCCGTCGCCCGCCGACCGCCCGACGCCGTACCGCACCGCCGAGGCCCGGGTCAAAACCGGCTCGACGGTGTCGCGCACGCTGCAGGGGCTCGGCCTCTCCGCCCCGGACGTCGCCCGGATCGCCAACGACGCCAAGCCGGTCAAGGACCTGGCCCGCATCGCCGCCGGCACCCAGGTGACGGCGCTCTGGCGGACCCAGGAGGACGCGACGCCGTCCGAGATCGAGTTCAAGCTCTCGGACACGAAGAAGCTCCTCATCAAGCACGTCGGGGCCTCGCCCGACGACGACGAGTCGGATGCGGTCGCCAAGGCGCGCGAGGACAGCGCCAACTGGAGCGCCGAGCTCCGCGAGGAGATCGTCGTGCGCCGCTCGGCGGCCTTCGCCGGGGTCGTGACGACCAACCTCTGGGGCTCCGCCTCGCTCGCCGGCATGGATCCGACGGTCATCACCAAGCTCGCCGAGATCTTCGCCTGGGCGATCGACTTCAACCGCGAAGTCCAGCTCGACGACCGCTGGCGCCTCACCGTCGAGCAGCTGTTCGTCAACGGCAAGAGCGTCGGCTTCGGCGACGTCATCGCGGCTGAGTACGAAAATGCCGGCGTCGTGCACACGGCCGTGCGCTTCGGCACCGAGGCCTCCACCGAGCACTACTTCCAGGCGGACGGCTCGAGCCTGCGCCGCATGTTCCTCAAGAGCCCGCTCAAGTTCGGACGCATCACCTCGGGCTTCAGCGCCGGGCGCTTCCACCCCATCCTCAAAATCAGCCGTCCGCACAACGGCGTCGACTACGGCGCCCCGGTCGGCACGCCGATCATGGCGGTCGGCGGCGGCCTCGTGACCCAGGCCGGAATGCGGGGCCCCTCGGGCAACATGATCGCGATCAAGCACAACTCCGTCTACGAGACCGAGTACAAGCACCTGTCGGCCTATGCGGCCGGCGTCCACGCGGGCGCGCGCGTCGAGATGGGCCAGGTGATCGGCTACGTCGGCCAGACGGGCCTCGCGACCGGGCCGCACCTCCATTTCGAATTCCACGAGGGCGGCCGCTACGTCGATCCGCAGGGCATCAGGTTCCCGGCCGCCGACCCGGTGCCCCAGGAGCAACTCAACATCTTCAAGGACACGGCGCGCGCCGCGCTCACCGAGCTGCCCCCTTGGAGCAAGGGGCTGCTGACCGCCAAGAAGCAGGATCCGAAAGACGGAACCAAGGCCAACGAGTGATCCTGTAGACTATAAATCCCGCGCCTTAGCCTCCGATTTTTAGGGGGTTTTTTGCGATTCTTCAGGAAAAGCGCCGACCCTCCCGATCCCTGCCATGGGATAAGAGGGAGGGCCAGCCATGCTCCGAACCGGCATCATCACGGCAGCGTTGCTCGCCGCGGCAAGCGCCGCCGCCGCGCCGAAGACCGTCGTCACGACCTATGTCACGACCGTCCAGGACGAGCGCGAGCAGACGCGCTGGACCCTCACCGAGTGGCTCAAGATCAAAGAGCGCCTGCGCATGATGGACCTCTGGCTGGCGCTCTTTTCGGACCCGCAGAAAGACCGCTTCCAGCCGGAGCTGATGCTGAGCTACGGCGTCACCCGCGGCGCAATGGACGTCAGGACCGGCGGCGCCACCCAGTCGGACAGCCTCCAGGGCAACTCCGGGCGCGCGCAGCTCTGGCTGACGAACCTCGTCTCGAGCACGATCGGCATCCGTATGCTCAACATCGACCTGGGCGCCGAGGCCTTTCAGCGGCAGACCGGCGCGTTCACCCCGGTGGCCGCCGCGGGCTCCGTCGAGCCGGTCGACACCGCGCTCCGGCAGCTCAAGACCCACTACTACACGGGCGACCTCCGCCTCTTCGGCCGCAACGTCCAGGACTCCTCGTTCGTCCTCAAATACGGCCGGTACGACACCGCGAACGGGATCGCGGCGCGCTCGGGGAGCGGCACGGCCGCTGGCGCGGAGCTCCAGCTCTACGTCTTCAAGTGGCTCGGGCTCGAAGGCAACTACATGCGCTACGGCGCGGCGGCGGCCCAGACGGGCCCGGATGCGAAGCAGCGCGGGTCTTACTACGACTATCAGGGCTACGTCGAGATCTCGCTGCTGCGGTTTTCGGGCGGGCCTTACCGCGAGGACTGGACGACGCTCAAAGACGGCGCCGAGGTGCAGACGAGCGAGAAGGGCGTAGTCGGCAACGTCAAACTTTCGTTCTGACGTCCCGGCGCGGCGAAAAGAGGCCGAAGGCGGCGCCCTGCGGATCGTTCAGGACGGCGAAGGCGCCGACGCCGCGCACGTCGGCGGCCGGCATCAGCACGCGCGCGCCTTGGGCCACGGCGAAGGCGGCGCTCTTCGCCGCGTCCTCGACGGTGAAGTAGGTCACCCAGTGCGCCGGGATGCGGCCGCGCCAGCGCTCGGAGAGCGCCATCAGGCCGCACACCGCTTCCTCGCCGCGCATCATGACGGCATACCGCAGGCCCGCGGATTCTGGCCCCTCGCCGCGCGCCTCGTCGACGCGCCGCCAGCCGAAGAGCGCCGCGAGGAAGGCCGCGGCGCGGTCCAGGTCGCCGGTCGCGAGCTCGTGCCAGCTAAACATTCCACTGTTTATAGGGTCGCCCGGCGCGCGCGCCCCGGCGGCCGGCTCGAAGAGCTGGAGCGCCGCGCCGGTGGGGTCACGGATCAACGCCAGCCGGCCCTCGTCGAAGGCCGCGAACGGCGGCTGGATGACGCCGCCGCCGAGCTCCGCCGCACAGGCTACGGCGGCGTCCAGGTCAGAGACCGTGACGGCCCCCGTCCAGTGCGGCGGAATGCCTTGTTTCCGCGCGTCCGTCGCGAGCTCGTAGAGGCCCCCGACGCAGCCCCGCCCGCCGGCGAGCTCCAGGTGGTCGTACGCCATCCCATAGGCCGCCGGCTCCGCCTGGGTCTCGAGCCCGAGAAGGGCGCCGTAAAAGGCTTTGGCGCCGCGCGCTTCCGTCGTCGCCAGCTCGGCGCGGGCGAATTCGCCTGGTTTTTGGGACGGTTTCATGCGAATTTCCTTTTATGTCGGCATGCTAGCCGAAAGCGTCCCCCGAGCAAAGAGAAGAGCCTCATGACCGCGCGCGACCCGGCGCAGCTCGTCGCCATCCAGGACCTGGTCGGGAAGAATTCCGGCAATTCCCGCGCGGCCGTGCGTGCCGTCATGGAATTCCTGAGCGCCAATCGCGCCGACTACCATTGGGTCGGCGTCTACGTGCTCGCGCCGGCGGGCGACACCCTGGTCCTCGGCCCCTATGTCGGCCCCGAGACCGACCACGCGCGCATCCCGGTCGGCCGCGGCGTGTGCGGGACCGCGGTCGCCGAGAACGCCAACCAGATCGTCGACGACGTGCGCGGCCTGTCGAACTACCTCGCCTGCAACCTCGAGACGCGCAGCGAGATCGTGGTGCTGATCCGCGACCCGCGGTCGCAAGCGATCCTCGGGCAGATTGACGTCGACGGCACGCGGGTTAAGCAGTTCGGAAAAGCCGACGAGGCTTTTCTCACCGAAGTCGCGGCGATCCTCGCCCCGCACACGTCCCCGGCGATCTGCGGCTGACGCCGCGCTCAGCGCTCCCAGCTCGCGGCGAGCGGCGCGAGCGACGCCTGGAGCCCGCCGACCAGCCCCGCGGCGAGCGGCCGCGCGAGCGCGCTCTTGCGCCCGACGACCACGAGCGGCCGCTCGAGGGTCCCCGGCGGAAACCGCCAGAGCCGCGCGCGCTTGATCCCGAGCGTGGCCGCGACACCGAGCGGCACGAGCCCGTGGCCGAAGCCCGCCATCGCGAGCCGCGCGGCGGCGAAGAAGGACTCGACGCGGCGCTCGACCACGATGCCTTGCTTATGGGCGCGCCGGGCCACGGCCGCCCAGGTCGCCGAGCGCTCTTCGATCGTGATGACGGCGAGCTCGCGGCCCCGCGCCGCGGATTTCGCCGGCTTCGCGTCGTGCGCCGCGAAGCCGGTCCCGGCCGGGATGACGACGAGCGGCTCGCGCCCGATCTCACGCGCCTCGAGCCCCGCCGCCGGCTCGCCGGCGACGAGCCCGAGCGCGTACTCGCCGGCCGCGACGCGCTCGACGACGACCGGCCCGCGGTGCGCGTGGAGGCCGAGCGTCAGGCCCGCGGTCGCCTGCTCCGCCGCGTAGAGCACCGCCGCGCCCCAGGACGAGACGATCGACTCCGACACGCCGACGGTCAGCGTGCCGCGCCGCTCGGCGCCCGGGGATTTCAGCGCCGCTTTGAGCTCCGCGAGCAAAGGTCCGGCGCGCTCGACGAGCCGCACGGCCTCAGGCGTCAGCCCCGCGTGCCGGCCCTGCCGCGCGACGAGCTCGAGCCCGAGCTCGGCCTCGAGCGCCGCGATGCGCTTGCTCACGGCCGACTGCGAGATCCGCAGCGCCGTCGCGCGCGTCATCGTCCCCTGCTGGACGAAGGTGAGTAGCGCCTCGAGCTGGGCGAGCATAGGGTGCGGACCTCCTGAAACGTTGACTTTGAAGCTCAGCGGAGCGCGCGCGCCTGGACCGCGTCGATATGGAAGATCGCGTCGGGGTCGTTCCGTAGGGCGGCGAAGTCGGCGTCGACCGCCGCGACGAGGGCCGCGTCCACCAGGCCGGCCGCCTGGAGCCCCGGGACGGCGCTACGCAGCAGCTCGTGCCAATAGGCCCAAAAGCCCGCGCGGTAGGTCGCGTCGTCATTGCGCCGGTCGAGCAGGATGAAGAGCGGGTAGAGGTCGACGCGCGCAAAGCCCGCCGCCGAGAGCCAGCCGCCGAGCCGGATGCCGGCCTGCGGATCGCCGCCGATCGACGCCTGGAAGTCCTGGTAGATCCCCCAGTATTTCATGATTCCGGGGCACTTCGGCTGCAGGTAGAGCGTCGCGAGGAAGACCTCGGTGCAGAAGACCACGGCGCCCGGCGCCAGCACCCGGCGCAGGTCGCGGAGGAGTTCCAGGCGCTCGGGCGCGTGTTCGAGCACCCAGCAGAGGAAGCCGGCGTCGAAGGCGGCGTCGGCGAACGGCAGCGACCCGCCGTCGCCGACGACGAGGCGCATCTTGCCGCCC
>JAYVWD010000081.1:0-6216 GCA_043786345.1 Pseudomonadota bacterium | reverse complement strand
CGGAGGCGAAGACCTCGGCGAAGTCGAGGCCCGAGCCCTTGGTCAGGTAGGCACCGATTTTTCCCTTGGCCGA
This sequence comes from Pseudomonadota bacterium, assembly GCA_043786345.1. Lineage (GTDB taxonomy): Bacteria > Bdellovibrionota_B > Oligoflexia > Oligoflexales > CAIYRB01 > JANOTL01. The sequence goes on along the minus strand of JAYVWD010000081.1, from coordinate 6,143 downwards.
GCCGTCCTGCGGGTAGGGTGCGACGGCGGTCAGCATGTCCCACAGGTCGAAGAGCGCCGGGTCGTTGGCCGCGCCGCCCGGGAACACGGCGCGGTGCGCGCCGGCGATCGCGTTGACGACGGAGTCGCGGACCTGGGCATAGGTCTTGGAGCCGCCTGGCACATAGATCTTCACGCCCGGCTGCGTCGGGTGGTCGAAGCACTCGCCCGCGCCGTTCATCTTCCAGTTGGCGGCCTTGACGGCGCCGACGTCCGGCATCGCCGGGTCCCGCGGGCCGGCCTTGGTGCAGGGATTGTAGGCCGGATCGGCCGCATGCATGCGGTCCGAGAGGGCCTTGGAGGTCGCGGCCGTAACCCTCATACCCGCCTGCTCGAAGAGCATGTCCATGACCGCCGGGAGCCGCGGCATGAACTCATCCTCGGCCTTCGTATTATAGTTGCCACGGATGGTGAGGTGCATCGTTTGAACGAGGCCGAAGGTGTCCATCGCCGCCATGTCCGCGGCGCTCGGTTTTTTCGGGAGGCCGGCGGCGCGGAGCTGGAGGTCCGTGAAGACCTCCCAGGAGAGGAAGCGGGCGCCGTAGACGCGGCACGGCACGCGGACGAGCTTGTTCGCCATCGAGCCGATCGCCGCGAGCTTGGCGTCGGCCGCGCTCGTCAGGAGGTTGCGGTTCTGGTCGATGTAGAGGTCGTCGATCGCGGAGCGCGCCTCGACCGCGGACATGAGCGTCGCGGCGTCGATCTTGTCGCCGAGCGAGCCCACGACCGCCGTGCACTCCACGAGCGCGAAGAGCCGCGTCCGCACCATCGCCTCGGCCTGCTTTGCCCCAGGGTCCGTGGAGCCCTTGGCGAGCGGCGCCACGGTGAAGTTGCGGACGGCGAGGATCTCGAATGAGGTCATGGACTTGCCGTCGGCGTCCAGCTCGTTGAGCGACTTGACACTGGCGCCGGCGCCCTTCGGCTTGCAGCTCACGAATCCGCTGGCGAGCGCGAGCAGGGTGGAGGTGAAGGCGATTCTGGTTGCAAGCTTCATGGGACCCGATCCTTGCACTTGGGGAGTTTGTCGTCGTTCATCGAACCCGTTCCCGGCCAACGCCGCTCGTCATTCGCTCGGAGCGGGCGTCGAGGAATTGTCCTGGGCTGGCGCCGTGTCGCTCGGGGCGCTTGCGGCGGGCGGCGCCTCAGGCGGCGCGGCATCGCTGACTGCCGCCGGCGTTTCCGCCGGCGGCGTCGCCGGGGCGCTCGAGCCGTCGCTGCCCGCCGCAGGCGTTTCGGCCGGGGGCGTCGCCGTCGAGCCGCCGCTGCCCGCCGGCGGCGTCTCCGCCGGCGGGTTCGAGCCGTCGCTCGCGGCGCCGCCGGTGCTGGGCGGCGGCGTCACGACGCCGGTGTTGGCCGGCGTCCCGCCGTTCACGACCATGGCCGCGGCGAGTGCCGTAGACATCCCCGTTGGCCCCGTCGCGCCGGCCACGGCCGCGGCCGCGCCGACCGCTCCGGCCGCGTTGGTGAAGCCCTGGGTATTATTGGCCGCCGCCGTGGTGGCCGGCAGCGCTGCGGACGAGCCGTCGCTGCCCGCGGGGGGCGTCGGGCTGCCGCCGCTGCTTCCGGCCGCGCCCGTCGTCGGCGTGCTGCCGCCGCTGCTTCCGGCCGAGCCCGTCGTCGTCGGCGTGCTGCCGCCGCTGCCGGCCGCGCCCGTCGTCGTCGGGGTGCTGCCGCCGCTGCTTCCGGCGGAGCCCGTCGTCGTCGGGGTGCTGCCGCCGCTGCCTCCGGCCGAGCCCGTCGTCGTCGGCGTGCTGCCGCCGCTGCCCCCGGCCGAGCCGGTCGTAGTATTGAATTGGCCTTGGGCCCGCGTGTCGCCTGCCGCCGCGTTGGTTCCTGTCAGCGGAACCGGACCATTGCCCGTTCCGTTCACGGCGTTCGTCGGGCTGTTGGGCCGGTCGAGCGTCTGCGTCAACTCGCGCTGGAGGGCTGGGTCACTGACCTGGTTGATGACGGTCTGCATGTTGTCATGGGCCATGTTGGCCTCACTGTGCAGCATCTGCGATCGCGTCGGGTCGGACGTCGCGAGGCCGTTGGCCTCGGAGCGCAGCGCGGCGACCGTCTGGTGCGTCTCGGCCGTCGCGGCGCGCAGGTTCGTGGTGTTCGTGGCGCCCTCGGTGCCGGTCGTCGGGATGTGGCCGGCGTTGTCCATCGTGAAGTTGAACTGGTGGCTCGCGGCGTTCGCGCCGGTCGTCACGCCGGCAGTTCCGCCCTGGACCGTGGGAACCTGAAGCTCGAGCCCGCGGCCGACCGTGGCTCCGGCGGCATTGGTCGTCTGGGTCTGCGAGAGGCTGGCGACCTGCTGGCGGCCTCGTCCGTCGGCGTCGGTGTAAACCGCCGAGCCGCCGGCGTTGCCGCCAATGGCGCGCTGCTGATCGTACGCCGTCCCGCCCATGCCGGGGTTCATCGGCCAGCTCGTGGTCGTGTTGCCGTTGGCGGCCTGGGTCGTCTTCGGCGCCCCCCAGTCCTGGAGGCCGGAAACCTGCCCGTTCTGGCCCGTTTGGGCGAAGTGGACCGATCCGTCCTGGCCGTCGAACCGGCGGATGTTCGGTTGGCCGGGCTCGGGACCGCGGTCCGTGAGGTTGGACGGGCGGCCGGCGGAGGCGTCGGCCATGGCATTCAGGGTCTGGCGGTCGGCGTTTTGCTCGGCCTGGATGGAGTCGCGCATGAAACTCGGGGTGCCGTTAACGTGCTCGACGCGGCCGATGCTGGCCGCCGCGTTCGGGCCGGCGGTCGTCGCGAGGTTGTCCATCCGGGAAGAGGCCGCGCGGGCGAAGTCGGCGTTACCGGGCTGCGCCGGGCTGACCGTGCCGCTGCCGGGGAGCGGGCGGGGTGCCGGGCTGTTGCCAGAGAGCGGACGCGGCGCGGCGCCGTTGCGGGTGTTCCCGCCGGTGGCGCTGGACGGGTTCGCGGGAAGCGGGCGAGTTGGGCGCCCGTTGCGCAGAACCGGCCGCGTTGGGGCGTTTCTTCGGTTGTTCAAGCGCGGCCCGGGGTTCGTCAGCGCGAGGCCGGCGACCGGCGCCTCCTTGCTCAGGGCTTCGGAGTAAGGGTCTTCCGTGAACGTCTTGGCCAGGTCGAACGACGGGTCCTTGCCCATGAGGAATCGGGCGATCGGATAAGCGGGGTTCGTCGCCGCGACGTCGCCCCAGTCGCGCGTCGTCGTCAGCACGGTCATCGCCGAGATCTGGGGGTCGTCGCTTTCGGCGAACTGGCCGTAGACGTCGTTGTGCTTCTTGTCGAGCGTGAGGGCGATGCCGTCACGCATGCCGAAGTAGTTGCCTTCGGCGGGCATATAGGTGTGGACGGACGGCGCCTTGTCGCTGAGCGTCGCGCAGGTGAAGTTCTTGGTCTTCTGGGCGATCAGCTCCGGGCGCATCGCGGACTTCGGCGTCCCGCCGGTGACGCAAGGGTTGAAGTCGTTGTCGTACTTCGGCAGCTCGGCGGCGAGAAACAGGTGCGTGTGCGTCCCGGACCCGTGGTAGGCCTGGAGCATAAAGGCGAAGTTCTGCAGGAAAAGGCTGCTGATGACCTCGGGGTGGTGTTCATCATAGAGGCCGCGGAGCGCCAGGAAGATCGCCTGCGCCGCGAGGAAGTCGTCGTTGTCCGCGTCCTTGTCGTCCATGGCCGAGTAGAAGGCCTGCTCGAGGTCCGTCGCCGTCCACAAGTTGCGGCCGACCACGTGGCATGGCAGAAGGACCGGCTTCTCGGCGTTTTTGAGGAACAGGCGGCGGTGCTGGTCGATCACGACCATGCCGAGCGCCGCCGGGGTCCGGATCATGTTCAATATGTCCGCGGCGCTCTGCTTGCCGAACTCGGTGCACTCGACGAGGCCGGCGAAGGCGCTCGTGGACAGGTTCTTGAACCACTCGACGCCCGGCGCGTCGCCGGCCTTGACCGTCAGGTCGACGCCCGGATCGTTGACGAGCGTCATGATCTCCATCGCGTTCCGCGCCGTCAGGCCGAAGCCGTTGTCCCGCTCCGCGTCGGCGCGTGCCGCGCTCACCGGCTTCTTGTCGTCGCCCTTCTTGCCCTTGTCGCAACCGGACGCGGCGACCAGCAAACACAGCGCAGTCGCGAGGGTTGACAGGCGGAGGCCAAAGACCGAGGGGTTTTTTCGCATTTTGTTTCCCACGAGAAGGACGCTCGCGACTACAAAAAAAAATTTGGTGATTTACATCCGTCTATTCGGAGGGCCCCGCACCGAACTTTAGGGTGAGTACGTAAGCGGCCGGACCTATACGGAAATCTGGACCCAATGGCGGGACTTGCCGCATCGGCGGCGCGCTTTCCGGCGACGGGGCCGAAAGGGCGCAGCAGCGCGAAACCGTTCAAGGCCGGACCCCGACTTTCCGATCCACCAACGAGGGGGGGTGAATCGTGCGCCGAAAAATCCACGTCTTCGCGCTCGCCGCGACGATGCTGCCGATCGCCGGCTGTAAACCGCCGAAGAAAAGCGGGGCCGAAGTCAAGATCTACGGCGGCACCGAGGTGCAGTCGTCCGAGTTCGAATTCCGCGCGACCGTCGCGCTGCTCGACGCCGCGCGCTCGCCATTTTGCACGGGCACGCTGGTGGCGCCGAACGTCGTGGTGACGGCCGCGCACTGCTTCAGCGACGGCAACACGGCCGGCACGCTCGTGTCGTTCGGCGCCGACGCCGCGCGGGGCCAGAGCTTTCCGGCGACCTTGGCCCGATTCTACGAAGGCTACGACGCCGCGGCCGCCGAGGGCCCCGCCGACACCGCCCAGATCGGCGACATCGCCGTCGTCGTCTTCAACGGCGCGGCGCCGCAGGGATTCGCCCCCGCGGCGATCCTCGACCCGACGGTGCCGCTCGGCAACATCCAGGTCTTCACCCTCGCCGGGTACGGAAACCGCGAGGGCGGCGCCTTCGGCCAGCTCTATAAGGCGAGCTCGAACCTGACCCGCGAGATGCGGACCGCGCGGGAATTCGAGCTCGGCGGCACGCGCGGCAATACCTGTCAGGGCGACTCCGGCGGGCCCGTCTACGCGACGATCGGCGCCGAGCGGTTCCTGATCGGCGCGACCTCGCGCGGGCCGGAATGCGAGTCTGGCTCCGGGATCTATACCGATGTCCGCCAGTACGTCGCCTGGCTCCAGACGACCGCGGGCGTCAAGCTCCCGGTCCGAGCCCCCGGTCAAGCCCATCCGGCGCCGGCGCCACCGCGGGCGACTCCGGCGGCGCCTGCGCCGGCCATCGCCAGCCAGAAACGCTCGGGCACGGCGCCCACGGCGCCCGCGGCGAATGCGGGCACACCCCTGCCGCCGACGCCATCGACGCCGGCGCAGACCAAACCAGCAGGCGGCACCGGCCAGCTTGGCTCCCTGGTTCGGCAGGTTCTCGGGGGAATCGGGGGCGGCGGCGGCGGCGGCGTGGACGAAGGCGGCGGCGGTGGAGACGACGAGTAAGCCCTCATCCCGGCAGGTCTTACAAGATTCCTTAAAGGCGGCTCCAAGCCGGACCGATAAAACCCGGGCACAGTCGCACAACCTGGGGTCCCCATGACCGTCTCCCGCATGTCCTGTCTGTCGGTCCTGATCTCCGCCGCGCTTTTCGCGGGCGCATGCTCGAGCGGCGCGAAACCACCGGTGCAGGCGCCTCCGACAACGGGCAGCGGCTCGCGCGGGGGCGGCACGACGGGTCGCGCCAACACCCCGGTGCCGCCGACGGATCAACAGCAGGTGTTGCCGCCGGAAGACCTCTATCCGGCCGATCCGACCGCGACCAACAACGAAGCCGCCACCACCGCCACGACGAGCGACACCGCGGTCACGCCCCCCCTCGACCCGGCGCTGCCGGCGACTCCCGTCGGACCGGCGCTTCCCGTCACTCCTCTCGCACCGGCGCCGGCGCCGGCGCCTTCGAGCGGACTCGCCGGCCTTCTCGGCGGCGGCGGCGGAAGCAGCGGCCTCCTCAGCGCCGCGCTCCCCCTGGCGATCGGCCTCCTCAGCAAAGGTGGAGGCGGAGGAGGAGGCGCGGGCGGCCTCGGCTCGCTCATGGGCCTGATGGGCAGCCTGACCGGTGGCGGCGCCGGCGGCGCCGGCGGAATCGCGAAGATTCTCGGCGGCCTCGGCGGCGCGGGCGGCGCG
>JAYVWD010000080.1:0-2718 GCA_043786345.1 Pseudomonadota bacterium | reverse complement strand
GTCACGGTCAAACGCCTGCGCCAACATAAGACCGACGGCTGGTACCTCCAGCCCGAGAACCCCGACTTCCAGCCGATCTTCGCGAAGGACGAGCCCTTCGAGGTGATCGGCCAGGTGCTCGCGCTCCAGCGCAGCTTCCACTGAGCGCCTAACACCCGTCAAAACTTTTGACACCTGGCCGAGCGGACAACCCTTGAATATTCAAGGGTGTTTTTCTTTACCTGGAGGGCATGCATCGTGCTCATGGGCTTCGCCGTGGATCCTTCCCCCTTGCTCCTGCTGTTCCAGAAAGGCGTTCCTTCGATGAAGCTCAAGCCCCTCTCCCTCGCGGCGCTGCTCGCCGCCGGCGCGCTGTCCGCGCAGTCCTGCTCCCTCAAGCCGCGTGGCGGAGGCGCGCGCAACACCGCCAAGCTCGCCGTCGCCTTCGACTCGAGCGCGCTCCCGGCCGCCCTCGCCGCCCAGATGAAGACCCTCCAGGTCCGCGTCTTCCGCGTCGAAGGCACGACCCGCACCGGCGCCCCCGAGCTCGAAGTCCCGATCGGCATCGTCGCCGGCCAGGCCGAGTACGTGATCAAGGGCGTTAAGATCGGCCTGAAAGAGATCGAAGTCGCGATCCTCGACGCCGACGGCAACGCCCTTGGGCTCGGCGTCGTCCAGCACCTCGTGACGCCCGGCGTCAACCAGGTCAAGCAGCTCCGGATCGAGATCGCCGCCATCGCCAACGCGCTGACGACCGTCGCCATCGACCTGGGCCTCTCGACCGAAGCCGAGTCCAACCCGACCACCCTCGTTCAAAAAGCCGTCTTCACCTGGAGCACGCAGAACGGCCACCAGAGCGGCGTCCTCGAGCTCGCGCGCGCCGCGGCCGTCGCGCCGGGCACCGTGACCTACGCCGAAATCAAGCCGATCCTCGACGAAAACTGCGTGAGCTGCCACAAGAGCATCACCGGCGGCCCCGGCAACAACAAGCTCAAGCTCAACGAGTTCCCCTTCAAGTCCGGCAAGCCCGCGCTCGCCGGCAACGCGGCGCTCATGGCCGAAGTGCTGAAGCGCATCCAGGACGCGGCGAGCCCGATGCCGCAGGACGACCTGATGCCGCAGGCCATGATCGACAAAGTGAAGGCGTGGCAGACGGCCGGCTACCTTGGGCTCGTCGTCAGCGACGGCCGCTTCAAGGGCGCGATCCCGCAGCTCAAGGTCGCGGATCTGCTGCTCGGTACCGTCGTCTTCACGGGCGAAAACGGCGTGAAGCTCGGCGAAAAGACGATCACGCCCGCGGTGATCGAGGCCGACAAGCCGGTCAAGCTCGACCTGACGCTCGACATGCAGGACCCCACCCTGCACGTGCCGATCGTCGCCGTCCCGCATACCTGAAAGGCCGGCGGGAGACCGCCGCGGCCGCCGGCCGGAATCACCCGAGCAACACGATCGGGTCGCCGGCGGCGACGTCGCCTTCGCGCAGCACCGCTGCATACACGCCGGCACAGCCGGCGTGTTTTTTCGCGACGTTTCTCAGGACCTCGGGCGCCATCGTGGCGGCGTCGGGGTCGAGCCCGATGATGACGCAGCGCGGGTCTTTCTTCACGATGGCGATCTCGAGGGTCGTGCCGATCCGGAGGCGTTTGCCGACCAGGCCGTCCTCGTAGAACGGCGCCTCATCGCGCCAGCGGGCGTAGAAGTTGGCGCGGAACCGGCGGCCGTCGATCGGCCGGCCGGTCTCGGCGGCCAGCGCCGCGAGCGTCGAGAGCCCGAAGATCGAGAGCGGCCGCGCGTCCGGCATGCCTTTTTCCGAGAAACGCAGCGCGACCGGGGCGTCGGCGTGGGCCTGGAGCTCGGCGAGCAGCGCCGCGTCGTCGATGGCGTGCTCGGCGCCGCGGGGCGTGCGCACCCGCACGGCGAAGTGCGCGGTCAGCGGATAAGGCGCCGCGGCCAGCGCCGTCGGCTCGACGTAGCGCGGGCGGTAGAGCAGCATGTCGTGCTGCTCGCGCGCCGAATGCCAGGGGAAATCGGGCTTTTTGTCGCCGCGGACGAAGGCCCAGACGCGGTCGCCGGTCAGCCCCGTGAATGCGACGTGCGCGCGCGCGAGGTCTTCGCCGGCCATGCTTTTCACCGGGTAACGCCGCAAGGTCTCGAGGGTGCCGATCGCTGTTTCCATAGGCGCGGACCGTAGCACGGCCGCCGGCGGTTTTCCGCAGGTTTCCCGCGTTTTTTGCGGCGGACCGCCGATGTCGTTTCCCTTTTTGCGCATTTTCCCCGAGAAAAAGCCCATGCGGCGATTGACAGCCGCAAAATTTCCGTGTTAAACGAGATCAAAGGCTGCTGGCTGGCCGGCCAGTCAGTAACGTGCAAAGGGGATAGCAGATGGGAAACATCAAATTAATCATGATCTTGGGATGTCTGGTCGCGGCCTGCGGCCCGCGGCCGGAGGCCGCCAGCGACACCAAGATCGTCGGCGGGACCAAGGTCACTTCGGCGGACGGCATCGTCAAATCGACGGTGGCGCTGTTGTCGCCGTCGGGCGATCAGTTCTGTACGGGCTCGCTGATTTCGCCGACGCACGTCGTGACCGCGTCGCATTGCCTGGACGACCTGCCGTGGAGCAAATTCTACGTGGCGTTCGGCACGAAGGCGACGCGGGCGACGCTCACGGGCGCCAGCTCCCGCGCGGTCAAGTACGAGACGATGAACGAGCACTACGACCGCGACGCGATGGACATG
>JAYVWD010000079.1:0-5550 GCA_043786345.1 Pseudomonadota bacterium | reverse complement strand
CGGTCGACCAAGATCAGCGTGTAGACCTCGTGGCGTACGCGCACCTTCGCCGGGTCCTTGCCGGCGGCGGTCATCTGCTCGCACTTCCGCTGGAGGTATTCCGTCAGGTAAGGCGGGATCCCGCGGGCGCCGGCGAGGAGCTGCGTCCAGGTCGGCAGGAAGCGCTCGCCGCTGTGCGAATACGGCGGGTGGCCGACGTCGTGCAGCAAGGCCGCGAGCCGCAGGGCCTGCAGCGTGTATTCCGAGGTGAAGATCTCGTCCATGTCCTTGAACGTCGGCGCGAGCAGCCCGTGCACGAGCCCATCGACGCCTTTCGCCTCGGTCGCGGCGAAGTCGCGGTAGCGGCTGCAGGTCGCCGCGAGGCGCTTCTGGTTCGCGCGCATCTTGGTCCAGGTGATGCCGGCGAGCTGCATGACGCCGAGCGAGTGCTCGAACCGGGAGTGGGTCGCCCCGGGGAAGACCAGCGACAGGAACGCCAGCTGCCGGATCCGGCGGAGCCGCTGCACGAACGGGTGCGCGATCACCAGGTCCTCGAGCGCGGTGACGTCGACCGTGCCGTGCACGTTGCCGCGGATCCGGCGGACGATCTCGAGGTCGGTCATGTGTAATAGCTCCCGATGGCGTCCGCGACGCAACTGATTCCGCGCAATTTCATCTCGGCCGCCAGCTCCTCGAGGAGGCTCGCGACCACCCACGGCCCGCGGTACACGAGCGCCGTATAGATCTGCACCGCCGCCGCCCCGCGCGCCAGCTTGTGAAAGACGTCGACGCCGGAAAGGACGCCGCCCGAGGCGATCATCGGGAGCTTTCCCCCGTGGACCGCGTGCGCCCACTCGAGGCAGGCCGTGCTCGGCGCCATCAGGGGGTGGCCGCTCTGGCCGCCGACCTCGGGCCAGGTGACGCGGTGTGTGTTGCTCACGATGATCCCTTGGAAGCCGCGGCCGGCGATCGCCTCGACCAGCGCCTGGAACTCCCGGCGCGACATGTCGGGGTCGATCTTGACCCAGACCCGCGGCAGCTCGCTACCGATCTCGTCGGCGAGGCCGTGGATGAACTGCGGCGTCGCGAGGTCTCTGAGGCCGGGCGTGTTGGGGGACGAGATGTTCATCACGAAGTAGCGCGCGAGCCCCTTGAAGGCCTCCATGACCTGCAGGTAATCGCCGTGCGCGCGCTCCGGGGGCGTGTCCTTGTTCTTGCCGCAGTTGATGCCGAGCGGCACCCGCTCGTGGTCCCAGCGGAGGGCGCCAAGCCGCTGCGCCACCGTCGCCGCGCCGTCGCTGTTGAAGCCCATGCGGTTGATGAGCGCCCTCTGGGCCGGCTGGCGGAACATCCGCGGTTTCAGATTTCCGTATTGTGGACGAGGGGTTACGGTACCGACCTCGAGGAAACTCAGGCCCAGCCGGCCGAAGCCATGGGGCGCGAGGCAGTGCTTGTCGAAGCCGGCGGCCAGGCCGATGGGGTGCGGCAGGGCGCCGATGCCTGGCAGGACCACGCGCATGCCGGAGTCGGCGATGCGGCTCACCGGCGGGGGTAGCCAGTCGATGAGGTTGCGGCTCAAGATCGCCATGCCGACCTCGTGGGCGGTCTCGGCGGGCAGGAGCCGCAACAGGGCGGTCCCTGTCTCGGCGAGCCAGCGGGCGGCGACGGAGCCAATGCGAGCCAAAGGTGGAACCTCCTGACGGAGCCTTTGGTTTACCTTTGCGGCGGGCGTTTGTCAGTGCCTGACGTCGTTTATTTGGCCGGGAGGGTCTTCGACAGGCGCCGCACCAGCTCGGCCGGATGAAACGGCTTGCGGATGTAGTCCGCGGCCCCGAGCTTGATCCCCTGCAAAACGACGCTCTCCTGGGCCAAGGCGGTGAGCATCACCACGGGGATGTCCTTGGTGTTCGCGTTGGCCTTGATCGAGCGCAGCACCGACAACCCGTCGATCCCGGGCATCAGGATGTCGAGCAGGACCAGATCGGGCTTCGTCGTCGCCTCGTTCAGATACTTGAGGGCTTCCTCGCCGGTGCCGACGGCGTCGACCTCGATGCCGTTCTTCTCCAGCACCAGCCGGATCAGGCGCTGGATATGGGTTTCGTCTTCGACGACCAAGACCTTGGTCATACCCTCATGCTCCCTTGTTCATGGCGTCGCCGGCTTCGGCGAGTGGCCAGAGAAACCGGAAAAGACTCATATTGCGCTGACGGGTAAAGACGAGCTGCCCCAGGTGGCGCTCGACGATGTGCCGGGCCAGAAACAGGCCGAGGCCTAAGCCGCGCTTGCCTTTGCGCCCTGATTGCGGCTTCGGATCCTGATAAAATCGCAGGAAAATCAGGTCTTCCGAGCCCGCCGAGACGCCGAGACCGTCGTCCGCCACGTCGATCACGAGCATCCGGTCGGAGACGTAGATGCTCACGTCGACCTTGCCGCTCTTCGAGTGGATGACGGCGTTCTTGAGGACCTCCCAGATGGCCCCGCGGAACATCTGCGGGCGCACGCTCACGACGCAGCTCTGGTCGGTGCTCTTGTTGTACCGGAGGGTCGTCTTCTGCGCCGCGTCGGCGCCGACCAGGTCGAAGGCGCGCTCGCGCATCGAGTCGCAGAGGTCGCGGAGCTCCGCGGCGGCGTCGACGGTATGGGCGCTTTCGGCGCCCACGGCCGGATCTTTGTAGAGCGCCAGCGACAGCTTCTCGACCGCCTCGAGCGCGGCGAACGCCTGGCGCTCGATCACATCGGAAAACTCCCGCACCTGCTCCGCGCCCGTCGCCATCTCCGGATCGCGCAGCAAGGTCGCGTAGCCGGTGATCGAGGACAGCGGCGTGCGCAGCTCGTGATCGACGAGCATGTGCAGGTCGATGCTCAAGGTCCGGATGTGCTCGCGCAGGCCGAGCTCCGTCAGGTCGCCGCGCTCGCGCGAGTCGCGGTACCAGGTGCGCAGGCGCGAGGCGATGGCCTCCATCGGGCCGCTCAATTCGCCGGTCCGGCAGCGTTTACCCGAGGCGTTCACCACGGCGATGAGGAAGTGGTCGCTCTGCAAGCCCTGTTCGGGCAAGTACAAATTCACGCCCTTCGGCCAGAGTTTGCGCGGGCCTGCGACGCCCGGCTCTTTAAGCCAGCCCATCGGCATGGAGTCGGCGGAAACCGGGTTATAATGGACGTTGTGCGACACCGCCGGCGGCCAGACGATCCCACCACCCACGCCGTCATCGCGCACCGGCGTCGTCAAAACCTGCACGAGCATGTCATCCACCAGCCGGTACGCGGCGGCGGACACGAACCCGAGGCTCCGCATCAGCGTCTCGAACGCCTCCGGATCCGGGGACCTGAAATTGACCAGATGTGCATGCTTCAAGGAAGAATTCCACCGTTTCGCGAAATGCCCAAGGGCCGCCTGACGCCCGCGAACCCTAAGCCTCGTTCCGCCCCTTCGTTATCGGCAGCCAACCGTTAGGAGATTAGCCTTGCTGATCAATGCCCTCCGCTTCCGCGACGATAGCGGACCCTGGACCTCGTTCCGGGTGAGCTCCGGCACCGGACGGTTTCGCAATTACGTCTGCCTCGCGGCGCCCGAGGACACGCTGCGCCGCGCGCTCGCGGCGGTGACGCTCGCCCTCACCGGCCGGGTGTCCGCGCTCGTGAGCGAGGTCGAGCTGACCCTGAGCGACGACGGCGGTCACGCCTGGACCGTGCGCCGCGTCCCCGGCCTGACGCGCATCCACAAGGACGGCCAGGAGCTTCCGAGCCTCCAAGCCGAGCGACAGCTCCTCGGCGCGCTCCTCGACGCCGACCTCGCCGTCCCCGGCCAGAAGCGCGACGCGGAATACGGCGCCGACGTCCAGGTCCACCGGATCGTCATGGAGGACGAAGGCCTGCGCGTCGCCGCCCCCGCCGACCGCGGGCCCGGCCCCGAAGGCACGCTGCGCGGCGTCGCCGAGCGCCAGATCAGAGAGATCGTGCACGGCTGCGCCCAGTCGCTCGAGCGGCCGGCCCTGGAAAACCCGGCGCTCCTCGCCCGCATAAGCCGCGTGCTCGAGCCGCTGCACGCGAGCTACCGCGAGCTCTGCGCGCAGTACCGTGACGTGAAGGGCAAGACCCCGGACGCGGCCGGCGAGACCTCGGTCGTCGCCTCCGGCCCCGAGACCGACGCGGCCAATCTGCGCGCCGAGCTGGTCCTGATCCGCGAAATCGCGCTGGCCGCCGAGGCCCTGCTCAAGCCGGGGGCATCGCTCAAGGCGTGGCGCGACGAGCTCGGCCTGGCCGAATCCCACATCGCCGAGATCGCCGCGGCCCACAACCTCGCCGACGCCGCCGAGGCCCGCTGGCCCGAGGACCTGCGCACGCCGATCGACGCCCTGGCGAAGCTCGAGGCGCACGCGCGCCTGATCCGCGCCGCTCAGGCGGCCCGCAGACAGTGCGAGGCCGACGTCGAGCCGATCCTGCGCCAGTACTGGGACCTCCTCGGCACGACCCAAGGCAAGGACGAGCGGATCGCCGCCGACCTCGAGGGCTGCCTGCACGCGCTCGGCGCCCGCCTCGCCGCCGCGCGCGCCCGCGCCGCCAGCCCGCAGCACATGGACCTGCGCGACACCGGCGAGTCCCTCGGCATCAAGACCTGGTTCGACCGCTTCCGGACCCGGCAGCAGGAGGAGCTGTCGAACGACGAAGGCCCGGTCAGCGACCTGGAGCACGCGCGCACGACGGTGGAATTCGCCCTCACCAAGCTCAACGAGCTGAGCAACGGGCTCGAGACCGCCCGGCCCAAGTTCGCCGGCACCCTCAAGCGCTTCGACGACGCGCACGAGGAGCTGGTCCGGAATTACGGCAAGCTCAAGGAGCAGTGGGCGCAGACGGCGAAGGCCGCCGGCCTGCCCGAGGCGATGACGCTCGACGACCTGCTCCGCCTCGTGAGCGACCATGCGCGGCTCCATTCACTCACGCAAAAACGCCTCGAGCTCCAGGAGAAGATCCGCGACGCCGCGACCCGCCTCGCGCGCCTCGGCCGCTTAGTCCCCGAGTGGCGGCGCGCCGCCGGCAGCCAGAAGTCCTCGGACCTGTCGAGCCCGCAGCTCCTGCTCCAGGAGGCTCGCGACATCATCCGCTACCAGGACGCGAAGGAGCGCCGCCTGCTCCAGCTTGGGCAGCGCTGCGCCGAGCACGCCACGCAGAACAACCTCAAGGGCGTGCTCAAGAACCGGCGCAAGGCCATGCTCGGCCAGTGGCGCGACGTGTGCGTCGAGGCCGGCGTCGAGCCGATCGACATCAATCACGAGGGCCTGCTCGAGGTGTTCCGCCGCGCCGGGATCGTGCGGGCGCTCGGCTTGGTCGTCGGCGCCACCGGCAAGGCGACCTTGCAGCATCCGTTCGTCATCCCGGCCGACGGCGGCAGCACGGGCCGCACCTGCGCCGCGTCGGCCTACGTCATCGCCGAGGCCAAGACGACGAACCAGGCGCGCCTGGCCTTGCTGTCGGCGCTCGAGGACGCGCAGGGCGCGGAGCTCCGGCTCCTGCTCGTCTCCGACGACGCGCTCGCCGCGATGCTCGGGACACTCGGCATCGGCCTGGCGCAGA
>JAYVWD010000078.1:0-3451 GCA_043786345.1 Pseudomonadota bacterium | reverse complement strand
GCCCACCGCGCGGCGGCCCCGCGCCTCGGGACGTTGCCCTGGGACATCCATTTCGCGGCGGATGGCGCGGCGGTCGACGACGGCGACGCCCCGGCGCGGCCATTCACCGCCGGATCCCCCGCAAAATGGGAATGGCTCATGGCGCTGGGATCCCTCGCCGCCATCGTCTCTGGCGGCGCGCTCCTTCTCGGCGCGACGCGCGCCGAAAAGCGCCGGCTTCAGCGCCGCGTCGGCTTCCTGAACCAGGTCGTACACGAGCTCAAGACGCCCCTCACCGGCCTCAAGCTCCACGTCGATCTGCTGGACCGCCACGGGGTCACCGTCGCTTCGCTCGCCGCGGTCCGCGAAAGCGCCCGGCGTCTGGACCGGCTCTTCACCGAGATCTCCGTCTTGAACCGCGCCTCGGACCGCCCTGGAGCCAAGACGGCGCCGCGCGCTTACCTCGCGGCGGCCGAGGCAGCCGCCGTCGTCGCCGAGCTGCGCGCCGAGTTTCCGGCCTGCGACTTTTCGCGCGCGCTCCCGACCGCCGGGGTCGCCACGTCGCGCGCGGCGCTCGCGATCATCCTCCGAAATTTGGTCGGCAACGCCCTCAGCTACGGCCATGACGTCCGGGTCGAATGGGAGGCGGACGGGCGCGGCGCCTTTCTCGTCAAGGACAAGGGGCCCGGCGTCAGTCGCGCGGCGGCGCGGCGGATCTTTCAGGAATTCTACCGCGCGCCGGCCGCGCGTGACGCTCGGCCGGGCGGCCTGGGCTTGGGCCTCGCGGTCGCCCGCCGGCTGGCTGCCGATACGGGGGCGCGGCTTTCTCTCGAAAACCCCGGCGAACCGGGCGCCGTCTTCAGACTCTCGCTGGAGCTCGCTCCGGGGCGTGGATCGCGAGCCGAAGAATCCTTTTATTCCGGTGAAAGGGCCGCCGATGTCCAAAATCCTCCTCATTGAGGACGACCGCATCATCGCGGATGGCCTCGTGACCGCGCTGGAGCACGAAGGCTATGAGGTCCTCGTCGCGCGCGACGGCGACGCCGGCCTCCACGCCGCCCGGACGGAGGCGCCCGACCTCGTGATACTCGACATCATGATGCCGCACCTGAATGGTTTCGAGGTGACGACGGAGCTCCGGCGCGCCGGCGAAACCGTTCCGATCATCGTGCTCTCCGCCCGCGCCGGGCTCAAAGACCGGGTGCGGGGCCTGGACCTCGGCGCGGACGACTACCTCGCGAAACCGTTCGAGCTCGAGGAGCTGCTCGCGCGCATCCGGCGCCGGCTCAAGGAGGCGCGCGGCGAGGTGACCAGGATCGGAGCCCTCGGCTTTGACTGGGACGCCCGCCGCCTCGTCGTCATCGAGTCGCAGGAGGAGGTCGCACTATCGAGCCGGGAGCTCAAGCTCCTCGAATACGTCCTCCGGCGGCCGCGCCGGCTCTTGACGCGCGCGCAGATCATCGAAACCGTTTGGGGCGACGAATACGACGGCACCGACCGCACCGTCGACAACTTCATCATGGCGCTCCGTCGCAAGATCGGCGGCGAGCTCCTCGTCACCGTCCGCGGCGAGGGCTATCGCTTCGTCCCGCCGGCGCCGGAAGAAAAATCGGGCTCGTGACGCGTTCATGACGATGGCGCGATGGCGCCATGACGAACCCCGCCGATGATCGGGGCATCGGACACGAACTCACTGAAAGGATATCTCATGAGAAAGCATCCCCTGACCCGGCATCGCGCGAAGACGGTCGCCAAGCTCGGCGCGGTCGCGCTCTGGTCCCTAGTCGCCGCCGGTAACTCCGGCGCCGCAACCCCGCTTGCTGAGGCCGACGCGTTTCGCGGCCTGCTCGAGGCCAAGCACCTCAACGGCAAGCCGCAGCTCGCGCGGCGCGCGGCGAACGACCTCTACGAGCAGCTCCCGGAAGGCGCGCCGCTGCGGGCACAGCTCGCGCGCGAAGGGTTCGAGGCCGAGACAAACACGGCGCCCGATCCGGCGGAGCTCGCGTACGCGACGGGACTCAAGAACGAGTTCTATTGCAAGGACGTCGGCCTCGTGATGGCGGAGGGCAAGCACGCGGACGGCTCGGTAAGCCGCCTCCTCCTGGTCTCCAACAATCGGAAGGTCGCGCCCGGGAGTTACGCCCTCGTCGAGAACGGCAGCCAGTGGGTCTACGAGCTGAGCGACAGCTTTCGCGCCCCGATCCGCTCGGAAGTCTGGCAGACCTATGGCCAGGCAAACGCCTTCGACCTCTTCGAGGTGCGGCGCAAGGGCGAAGGCGCCTTCGACCAGGGCAGCTGGAAGGCCGAGTGGGGACCGGGCTCGACGCACTCGGACATTTCCGTCACCGGCGACGACTTGGAGCCCGTTCGGAGCCTGTTCATGGCGATGCAATATGCGCTTTGGGGATCCTATCGGCTTGGCCTCGACGTGACGTTCAAGGAGGGAACGCGTGATCGAGTGAGGTCCTTTGCAAAAGGAAAGCGCTCCGGACGCTTCGCGCTCCTCGCGGACCGGGTCGTCGCCGAGCACCTCCCGGTGGTCGCCTTCGACGATGCCGACGGTGGAGCACATTCCTACCAGGACTGCTTCCGGGTCGAGCTCAAGCTGCGGGGCGACGGCGCCGCGCAGTAAGGACGGACGCGTCGAACCGTCGCGAGGGCCCGAACCGGGCCGGGTCAGCGGGCGAGGAGGCAGCGGTCCTTCGCGCCCTTCGGCGCCGGCTCGAAGAGGACCTTGCCGTCCCACTCCAGCGCCGCGGGGAGCGGCTGCGAAGCCTTCTCCTCGCTGCCCGAAGTGTCGCGGGTGTCCTTGACGGTCAGCGACAGGGTCTTCTTGTCCTTGCCGAGCTTCCAGGTCCCCTTGCGGATCACGGCGTGCTGCACGACGCACTCGCCGGGACACGGGTGCGGGACGTCGTCGGCGCGAAAGGTGCCGTCCGCCGCGATCTCATAGGAGCGCACGTAGTCGCGCTAGCCGCAGGCGCCGGACGAGTATTGTCCGGCGGGGCTCACGGCCGCCTTGAAGGCCGGCGGCAGGAGCAGAAAGGCGTTCACAGACGGGCCTGGACGACCGCGCGCGGCGGCAGCGCCGTGGCGCCCCAGACGACCGCCGGCTCGGCGGGCAGGGCGAGGCCCGGCTCGACGACCTGCGGCTGGCGATCCGGGATCAGCTTCCCGGGATTCAGGATGCCCTTCGGGTCGAGCTTGTCCTTGATGGCGCGCAGCGCCTCGACGCCGGTCGACGACAGCTCCTGCTCCATCCACGGCCGGTGCTCGTACCCCACGGCATGGTGGTGCGACAAGGTGCCGCCGTTCTGGATGAAGGTGTCGGTCACGAGCTTCTTGTACTCGTAGTACTGCTCGAGCTCGCGGCCGGCCTGCTGGGTCGCGGCGTAGGTGAAGTAGAGGCTGCAGCCCGTCTCGTAGGTGTGCGAGACGTGGCAGCCGACGAAGCCGCCCTTGCCCGGCTCCG
>JAYVWD010000077.1:0-2583 GCA_043786345.1 Pseudomonadota bacterium | reverse complement strand
GTTTTTTTGCGTTCCGCCTGAAAGTGTTCCTGCACGACCTCGGTGCAGCGCTGGCGCTCGTCCTCGAGGACGACGTCCATCTGGCGGCGCTCGCTGTCGAGCGCGTCGTCCGCGGCCTGGCGATCCTGGCGCAAACGCTCGTCGGCGTTGAGCCGCTCGTCCTGCCGCGTTCCGCCGGGAGCGGCGCGCTCGGCCTCGCTCGAGTCGTCCACCTCGAGGCGGGTGTGGGACTTCGCCTCGTCGGCCTCGGCGCGGCTCGACACGACCGCCGCGTTGGCCAGATGCTCCGAGAGGGTCCGCCCGTCCGCGAGGGAATCATCGGTCTTGGCGCGCTCGGCGCTCAAACTCTTGTCCGTTTGAGCGCGGCCTTTGGGCAACGAGAGGTCTTTGGCTTGGTTTGACGGCAAAGAATGGCCCTCGGGTGCGGGGTTATCCGGCGACGGGCGGGAGGTATGAACCCCACCAAAACACGGGGGCCATGGCGCGTCAACCCCCAATTCTAGCCCCCACCGGAGGACCTGGATCCCACAGGCATTGAGGGGGCATCTGGCGGCAAATCATCGGGTTCGCGCCGACCGCAGCTGTCCCTACTTACTAAAGAGCGCCGCTCCTTTCGAGGCCCCTCACCATCGTCCGATGGGAAATGCCGACCTCGACGAACGGCGCGCCGACGGCCTCATACCCGAGCGCCAGATAGAACGGGATGGCCGAGTCCCGCGCGCTGAGCTGCATTTCGCGAAAGCCGCGCCGGAAGGCGAGCGCCTCGGAGAAGGCGACGAGGGCCCGGCCGACGCCGCGGCCCTGAGCGTCCGCGGCGACCGCGACCTGGCGCATCTTCACGACGGCGGCCGACTTTGGCGTGAGCACGAGGCAACCGACGAGGGCCGCACCGGAGAACGCCCCGAGGTGGGTGTCGCCGGTCTCGCGGGCCAGGTCTTCGGGCGCGAACGCGAGGCCGAGCGGATCCCGGAGGATCCGGGTCCGCAGCGCGATCGTGAGCGCCTGCTCCGGCGAGCCGAAGCGGAGTTCGCGGACGTCCAGATTCATCGCGGGTGCCCTCCGTGCCCGAAACCAAACGATCGGATATCATGGATCATACCGTTCCGCCACGGGAGTCCCGCCCTTCCCAATAGCCTGGAGATCCCGTGCTTCGTACCCTGCTGTTCCAGATCGGCCCCCAACTGGTCGCTCGCATCGCGCAATACAGCCAGCTCCATCCGGCCGGCTCGGGGCCGTGACCGGCGTCTTTGGCCCTAGATATCGAGCTTGAACTTGAGCGCCGGCAGGGGCGGCGGGAAACGGCTCCCGTCCGCGACGGCCGCCGGGCGCACCGCGCCGAGGCCGAGCGTGGCCCGCTGCTCCTCCTTGCCGGCGCGGATCAGCTGGATGCCGCCGACGATCGAGCCGGCGAGCAGGACGCTGCTGCCGAGCAGCAGGTTCGACTCGGCCCGCTTGTTTCTCGCGCAATCCCGGTCGTGGTCGTCGTCGCAGCCACCGCTGCCGACCATCATCCCGAGGAGGAGCCCCAACCCGCCGAGGGCCGAGCCCACCGAGATCAGCACGATGCCGCCCGCCTTCTTCGCCGTTCCCGGCCCGGCATAAGCCGCGGGGGCCAGGGCGAGGGCTACGACCAGGGTCAACACATTCGCTGGTTTTTGCATGTAAGGGTCCTCCGCCAGCTGAACGAGGGCGGCGGACGGAAAGCGCCACGGCGTTCAACAACCTGAAACTACAGTATTTTTGCCTGTCGCCGGACGATCCTCTCACCCCGCCCCGAACTGCACCGACCGCATCGAGAGCGTCCCGTTCTGCAGGCCCTCATACGGAAAGGACAGGGCGTCGCCGGGGCCGCTCGCGCCCATGGCGTAGAGCAGCGGCAGGAAATGCTCCGTCGTCGGCAGCGCCATCCGCCACAGGGCCGCGCGCTTGGGGTCCGGCGCGATCAGCGCCTGATGGTCGCCGGCGACGAGCGCCGCCCGCACCAGCGCGTCGAACTCCACGGCCCAGGTCCGCGGCGGGGCGTCCTCGTCGTGGTCGAAGTCGCGCAGATTGTGCGTGACGTTGCCGCTGCCGAGGATCAACACGCCCTCGTCGCGGAGCGGCGCCAGCGCCCGGCCGAGCTTGTAGTGTCCGGCCGGGGTCCGGCCGGCGTCGAGGCTCAGCTGCAGGACCGGCACGTCGGCCTTGGGCCACATGTGCCGCAGGACCGCCCAGGCGCCGTGGTCGAGGCCCCAGGCGCGGTCGAGCACGGCGCCCTCGGCTTTCAGCAACTCCGCCGCGCGCGCGGCGACGGCCGGGGCGCCGGGGGCCGGATAGTCGACGGCGAAGAGCGCCGCCGGGAAGCCGCCGAAGTCGTGGATCGTCCGCGGCTTCTCGACCTCGAGGACCCGCACGCCCCGCGTCTGCCAGTGCGCCGACACGACGAGGACCGCCTTCGGCGCGCCCACAGCGGCGCCGAGCCGCGCGAGCGCGCGGGTGTAATCGTTCTGGCCGAGCGCGTTCATCGGGGAGCCGTGGCCGACGAAGAGGACGGGCATGCGTTTCATGGGGCTTCAGCTCTTTTTGACGAGGGGTTTGGCGGCC
>JAYVWD010000076.1:0-2486 GCA_043786345.1 Pseudomonadota bacterium | reverse complement strand
GTGGCCTTGCCCGTGGTCGCCTGGGCCATCAGCTTCTCGAAGACCTTTCGGGCCCAGAGCCGGTCGGTCGGCGCGCGGAACACGCCGCCCGCGAGGACGAAGCGGTCGAGCGCCTCGAAGGCTTTTTCCCAGTCGTCTTTCGCCGCGAACATCTTCCACTCGAGGCCGGGCGAGGCGGCCGCGTCCCGGCGGAACTGCGCGACGTCGCTCGCCAGGTCCTCGTTGCCCTCCTTGCCTTCGAAGCGGGACGCGTACGCGAGCATCGTGCCGTCGTGGGTGGAGGTCGCGCCGAGCGCGCCCTTCTTGATGATGCCGAGCGACTCTTCGAGCGCTTTCTTGAGCAGGGCCTCGTCGGGGGCCGCGCCGCGGCGCGCGGTTTTAAGAGAGGCGGAGAGGGCGAGGACCTGCGCCAGGGGCTTCGCCTGGGTTTTCGCTCCTTCCTCGAAGACCGGGCGCAGGTCGGCCGCCGCCTGGTCGAGGCCCGCGACCATGGCGTCCAGGTCCTTGTCGGGAAGCAGGCCGAAGGTGGCGAGGCGCAGGTCGACGCGCGCACCGTTCACCTGGTTGATGACCTCGCCCGGCGACAGATACTTCTGCCCCTCGGGGCGCAGCAGCCGGGCCGTTTCCGTCGCATTATTAAAGGCCTCCCGGGCCTTCCAGTGCTCGCCCATGCGCAGCCGCTGCTCGCCGATGTTGTTTTCGGCCGTCGCGATCTCCTCGGCCAGCGTCTTCTCGTCCTTGCCGTCGTCGACGAGCTTCTCGCGCTGCGCCTTGAGCATCGTGAGCTTCGTCTCGTAGGCCTCGAGGGCCAGGTCCCAGCGCTCGAGCTTTTCGTAGATCTTGGCGCGGAAGGTCGCGACCAGGTTCTGGCGGGCGAAGAGGTCGAAGCCTTTGGCGGCGGAGCCCTGGCCGCCGAGGTCGACCTTGATCGCCTCCTTGCCCTGGTCGACGGGCTTCTCGTCGCCGTCGTCCTCGCGCGCCTTTTTGAGCGCCAGGATCAGGGTCTCCGCCCGATCGAAGTAGGCGAGGGACTCGGGGAGCTGGTTGCTCATGAACGCGCAGTAGCCGAGGTTCGACAGCGAGCCGATCGTGTTCTCCGGCATCTTGAGGCGCTCGTGGAGGAGCTCCAGGCGCTCGTAGATCAGGATCGCCTCGCGGTACTGCGCGCGCTCGCGCAGGGTCAGGGCGAGGGCGTCGAGGGAGTAGCCGATCTCCTCGTCGTCGCCGACCTTTTCCCAGGCGCTTAGGGCGTTGCGCTGGAGGTGCTCGGCGAGCTCCAGTTCTTCGGTGTTGAACGCCGACCGACCGGCGCGGCGCCACAGGACGGCCTCGGTGCGTGGGGAGCGGGTCGGGATGAGCGGCAGCATCCGGATCCGCTGCATGAAGTAGCCGAGGCTCTTCTGGTAGTTCTTGAGCTCGTAGAAGGTCTGGCCCAAGTCCTGAGCGAGGCCGGCGCGCTCGAGGCTGCCCTCCTTGCTCAGGTAGAAGCCCGTCTGGAACGCGTCGATCGCGAGCTCCATCCAGTTCGGGTCGCCGGCGCCGAAGAAGTCCTTCACCATCACGATCTTCTTGCGCGTCCTGGCCAGGACCGAACCCGAGCCGAAGTACTTGTCCTGCCAAAAGCCCTTTTGCAGGTAGAGCCAGCCCAGGGTCTGGTGGATCTGCAGGATCTGGCTGTTGACGTTGCGCGCCGCCTCGACCTCGGCGATCGCCGCGTCGATCGCCGCGAGGCGCGGCCGGATGCCGTCGGCCCGATCGATCTCGTAGGACAGGGAATAGCCGTAAATATAGCGTTTTTCGGCGCTCTTCGGGTCGTCGTCGGCCGACTTCTCGTAGACCTCCTCGAGCTCGTCGAGGGTTTTTTGGCGATAAGCCGCGTCGATCAGGCCGCGGTGGCCGGCGACGTTCCAGGGATCGACGGCGGTGACCTTGCGGTACTCCTTCGTGGCGAGGGCCGGCTCGTTCACCTTGATGTAGGCCTCGCCGCGGCGCAGCCAGAAGCCGAGCAGCAGGTCCTTGCCGCGTTTTTTGTGCTCGGGCCGCGCGGTCTCGAGGCTCTTCGACAGCTTGACCAGGATCTCCTCGGCGGCGTCGTAGCGGCCGGCGCGCTCCTCGAGCGGCGCCAGGCGCTCGGCGGCGTCGAGCCGGATCGAGGTCGACGCCGGGTACGAGTCGACGATCTGGCGCAGCTCGTTGGCCTCGACGGCGACCTTGTTTTGCTCGCCGTAAAAGTCGGCGATGCGGATATGGGCGAGGGCGGGCATGGCGGGCAGGCCGTTCGCCTCGGTCCGCAGGGCCACCAGGGCCTCGACGTAATCCTTCCGGCCTTTCAGCAGGTTGACCGCCTCTTCCGACGAGAGGCGGACGTAGTTGCGGTCGTCGGGAAACTTCTCGACGACGCCACGGAAGGCGCGGATCGCCGCGTCCACGTCGCTGGTCGCCGGCGCGATCTGGGCCGCGTAGAAGGCCGACGAGGCGAGCAGGGT
>JAYVWD010000075.1:0-3354 GCA_043786345.1 Pseudomonadota bacterium | reverse complement strand
TTTCGACGGGGGCGCGAGGGCGGCTAAGGCGGCCGGGACTGAACTGGATCCTGAGTCCGCGGCGGGCACGAGGAAAAGCCCCGGAGCCTTTGGCTCCGGGGCTTTGCGCGATAAAGTCGGCGGCCGGGCCGGCGACTTACTGCATGTAGTGCGGCGAGTTCACCAGCGGCTGCATGATGATCACGACGCGGACGTTGAAGGCGGCGGCGGGATCGGTCGGCAGGGGCTCGGCGGAGTAGAAGACGATCTTGCCGTAGTTCACGGCGCCGGCGGTCGTGAGCTTGAGGTCGAAGACCTGGTTGCCGTAGACCGGGAAGTGCGAGCCTTCGTTGACGTAGTCGGTCGCGCCGGACAGGGCCTCGTCGCCCGGGATCGTGTACGAGATCTCGGTCGGGTGGGCCGGGTCCTGGGTCTGCGGGCCGCGCAGCTGCGTGGCGATCGTCCCGCCCGAGACCGTCGAGAAGAAGAGGCGCTGCGGGAAGGACGGGTCGCCGACGCCCCGGCGGCCGAGCCACAGGCCGTCTTCGTTGCCGGTGTTCGCCACGTTGACCCGGCAGACCGAGTCGTCGCAGTCGAAGGCTTGCCAGTCGGCCTTCACGATCGAGCCCGCGAAGGCCGCGATCTTGGCGGTCGGCAGGTACCAGGCCTTGGCCGAGCTGAACGTGATCGTGTCGTCGAACAGGCGCGCGTTCGGCGCGTCCTCGATGAAGTTGGAGGTCCAGCTCATCGTGTTCTTGTCGGCGCCGGCGATGGTCGCCACGAAGACGACGTACGCTTCGCCCGCCTTCATGGCCACGAGCGCCTTCGTCGCGGGGTCCCAATACTGCGTGACCTTACAGGTCTGCTGGGTCAGGACCGGTTTGGCGGTGGGAATGAGCGACATCGTCGCGTCCGCTTTGTCTTTGCACGGGACGAAGTTGAGGAGCTTCTCGGCGGGCGTCGCGGCCGCGCCGGTGCCCTCCTCAAGCATCGCCATGGTCGTGCCGGTCGCCGGTTTCTTCGGCTCGGCGTCGCCTTCGCAGTCCTTGTCGCTGGCGAGGAAGCCGAAGGACTCGAAGAGCTTCGTGTTGTCCTTGCAGCGGGGGAACGAGCCGCCGTCGAGGGTCGGCTTCGGGACGACGGTCGACGGGTAGAGCGTCGGGTTCGCCGTCTTGACGGCGTCGAGCGTGGCCTTGACGACGAAGACGTCGTAGCCTTGCAGCTCGTCTTCGGCATTCGCCGCGTTCCAGCGCAGCTCGAGGCCGTCCTTGTCGGTCACGGACACGAGGCCGGACGGCGGGTTGAGCTCGTTGCGGTTGAGGGTCTTGGGGTCGCTCGTCGAGCCTTTGTCGCAGCCGGCGGCGACGAGGGCTAAGGCGCCGATGGTCATCATACAAAACGATCTCATGATCGGTGTCTCCTTGGAGTTGAAACGAATGGTGCGCTAATTACAGGGCGGTCTTGGACAGACGCATCTTGACGGCGACCGTGGCGCCTGTCGGCGCATCGCCCACGTAGAGCCAATGGTAATTGTAGGGACCGACGCCCGTGGCGCCGGCGGCGCCGACCGCGATCACGTAAACGTGCTTGGCCTGGAGCAGCACCGTCTGTCCCGGGATCGAGTAGCCGCCCGCGTTGAAGATCGGGGCTTCGGCGTTGCTACCCGTGCCGCCGATCGGCGTGTCGTCCATGACGAGAACCGGCGCCGCTTTCGGGAGCGTCGCGTCGTCCAAGCCGCTGTAGTAGCCGATGTCGTTGATCGCCGCGCCTTTGCCGGCGACCAGCCCCAAGGTCGGCGTCGAGGTGGCCGAGCCGCTGGAGCGCTCGATGTAGAGGGGGCCGGCGTCGCTGGCGGTGTGGTCAAAGGACGAAGCGGCCACGCCCCCACGAGCCGAGTCCTTGCCCGTTTCGGTGACGTTCGCCGCCGCGGCGGTCGCATCGCACTTGTCCGCCTTCGTGCACGCCGCGAGGATCGCGCGGAGGTCGAAGAGCTCGTTGTTGGCGTTGGCGGCCGGGAGCTTCAAGTCCATGGCGAGTTTGTACTTCGGCACGATGCACTCGACGTTGCTCGAGGTCTGCGAGACCTTCTCGCCGTTGTTCATCGAGGCCATGATGAAGAAGCAGTACGACTCGCCGACCTTGAGGGTGTCCGGCACGTCGAACGAGACGCGGCCGTTGACGGCGTAGCCCGGGTTCGACTTGGCGGTGACTTCCTTATCGGCGGCGGTGGTCATCGTACACGTCCCGCCGTGCGCCTTGCAGGTCGGCAGGAGGCGGGCGTCGGCGGCGCCGGTGTGGATCGGCAGCGCCGAGAATTCCGGCTTGTCCTTGGCGGTGTCGGGCGTGTCGGCCAGGTTGAGCGGTCCGGCGAGGCTCAGCTTCGTCGCCGGGTCGTAGTTGAATTTAGCTAGAATGGCCTTGGCGGCCTCGGAGGCGTCGCCCTTGTCGTCGAGCAGCTCGATGGCCTGATGGCAGGTCACGGGGAGCGTGCCGGTCGCGGTGCCGCAGGTCGCGGTGCCCTTCATCCCGTAAACGTTGTAGCCGTCGAAGTCGTCTTCGTTGTTCGCGCCCGACCACTCGAGGGTCACGATTCCGTCGGCCTTGTCCGATCGGTCCGAGATCACGAGGTTGCCGGGATACTTCAGCTCGTCCACCGTCACGGCGTCCGGATTCGAAGATTTGTCGCCGCAGCCATCGACCACCGTGCCGAGCGTCAAGAGCCCAAAAGCGGGCAAACAGGCGCTGCGGATCCACCTACTCATGGACACTTTCATCGGATCCCTCCTCTCTCACTAAAATATAAGGAACGACATGAAAATTTAAGATGAGCTTAT
The DNA here is from genome assembly GCA_043786345.1 of Pseudomonadota bacterium. GTDB lineage: Bacteria > Bdellovibrionota_B > Oligoflexia > Oligoflexales > CAIYRB01 > JANOTL01. Next base: position 541 of record JAYVWD010000075.1, on the reverse strand, counting down.
AACGAAACACTATGGGTGAAACCGTGGCCGAAGGCAACCGCTGTTCGAGCCTATTCTCTCTGGTTCTGTTCGGCTTTTTCATTTAATGTGGGGTTCTTCAACTGCTCACGTCGCGTGCACCCAAAATGTCGTTGCCTGGTGGGAAAAAGGGGTTCGGCGGATATATCCTGTGGATCGCCTGGCGTAACGTCACGGGGAAGAACCGCCGGGCCGGTCTCTCGTTCATGACGCTCGTCTCGATCTTCGGCGTCGCGATCGGCGTCGCCGCGCTCATCATCGTGCTCTCCGTCATGGGCGGCTTCGAAGGCGACCTGAAAGAGAAGATGCTCCGCGGTCAGCCGCACCTCGAGATCCTTCATAAGAATGCGGTCGCCGGATTCTCGCTCACCGAGCGCCCGCTCGCCGCGTTCAAAAAGCTCTTCCCCGAGGCCATCGACGTCGAGGCCTACACCCAGTCCGACGTCGTGCTCCGCCAGAAGAAGCACATCACCTCGGCCGTGCTCTTCGGGGTGGATCCGGACCGCGAGGGGCACCTGTGGGG
>JAYVWD010000074.1:0-3974 GCA_043786345.1 Pseudomonadota bacterium | reverse complement strand
TTCTGCGAGAAGTGGATGCGGAAGCTCTCCATGTCGCTCGAGTCGATCCGGAACCCGAGGAACTGCGACAGGTTCTTGAGGAAGTGCAGGAACTGGTAGTCGACGTCGAAGGCGTCCTCGGTATAGAGGTCGATGTCGCTGTCGAGCTCGCCTTCCTGATCGGCGATCTGCGGGATGCCGGCCGAGCGCATCTCCTCCCAGATGGAGAAGGACTGCCATTTCATCCACGGCGGCGAGTTCATGATGCAGTAGAAGTCCTTCTTGAGCCGCAGGTACTCGGTGGTGTTGTGGCTCGCCTCGCGCTGCAGGTCGAAGTAGTAGCGGTCGACGTTGTTGAGCACGCGGATCAGCCCGCCGGCCGCGATGCCCTTCGCCTTGAGCTCCTTGTTGAGCGCGCGCGGCAGGTGCCCGTCGGCCAGGTGGTGCTCGCCGATCAGGATGATGATCTTGTGCTCGGGGTACTCTTTCGCCGCCTGGGCCAGGCGTTTCGCCGCGAACTTGTCGCGCGACGCCAGGTCGTCCTTGCCGCCGTGGTCGCTGTTGATGCCGATCACGGGGAGCTTCCGCGCCCGGGCGAAGTCCAGGATCATCTTGAAGTTCTGCCAGGGGAAGCCCCAGTCGGCGGCGTAGTTCACGCCCTCCAGAAATTCGGACTCGGGGATGGCGCCGGCCAGGTACCCGTCGATGTCGTCCTGGTCGATCGCCTTGAACATCTCGAGGGCGATCACGACCTTGTTGGTGCGCTGGCGCTCGGTATAGCTGCGCAGCAGGCGCAGCAGCCCGCGCTGCGACTGGCGCAGCGTGTGGAAGTCGCCGTACATCAGGAAGCGCTTCTTCCGCAGGTCCTCGAGCAGCATGCTCAGGGTCGACGTCTCGAAGCTCTTCGGCAGGCTCTCCTCGAACTTCTTCGAGTAGTTGAGCAACCGGAGCGACGCCGTCCCGACGATCGAATGCGCGTCTTCATACGCCTTGTCATAAAGCGACTTCTGCAGAATGCGCAGTTTGTGGACGGCGGGCGACGTCACGCGGAGGAATTCCATGGTTGGCAGGCTCCTTTCATTCTAGCAGCCGCCGGGCGGCGCACGCCAGCCTCGGAGAATTGTAACCCCCTGTTATTAAGGAATAAATGACCCACCGTCCGGGCCGAAAAAACGCTGAATTCCGAGGCCTTCCGGGCCGTTGCGGGCCGTAAGACGGCTGTCAGGATCCTGACACCCTGAACGCCGCATCCGCGCGCGCAACTCCGCGAAAACCGGGAATTTTTGCGGTGCTCTAAGCGCTCAAAAGTAGAGGCCGAGCCGCAGGCCGGCGTAGGCGCCCTGCGTTTTCTCTTCGTAGGTCTTTTCGGCCGACTGGATTTCGTAGGTGCGGGCGCGGTAGCCGACCAGCAGGTCGAGCATCCGTTCGGTGACGTCGAACGAGACGCCGGCGTTGAACTCCGTCCGGTCGCCCATCTTGCCCGCGCCGCCGAGGCGGTCGAAGCCGCGCATCGCCTTGACCGCGAGGCCGTCGCCGAAGACGACCATGGTCTTATTCAGCGGGACGCCGACCGCCAGCCCGGCGTTGGCGCCGGTGGCGTAAACACTGTATTGTTTGGCCGACTCTTTCGCGACCTCGACCTCGGACAGGCTGACGCCGACCGACGGCATGATCCACCCGAGGCGCACGATGGCGCGCACGTCGGTGAACGCCGTGTGCATCGAGCTGGCGTTGAGCGAAAACGGCACCGTGCTCTCGGAGTTGGTCACCGAGGCGCCGGCGACGCGCTCCTCGCCGAACCAGCCGCCGACCACGGTGGTCATCGCGCTCTTCGTTTCCTTGCTGCCCGCGGCCTGGCTTTCGTAGGTCGTGACGCCGGCTTCGGCCTGCACGTACACGGTCTGGGACTGCTGGGTCAGGTCGTTGCCGTAGACCTGGCTGCGCGTCTGCGCCAGGGCGGCGGGAGCGGCGGTCAGGATCAGGGCCACGGTGAAAATACGTCCGAGCATCGTCATCTCTCCTCTTCCGAACATCAAGAAGGCTTGGGGGGGCCTCAGTTCGCGAATCGGCAGGGTTCGGGCCGGAGTTTAAGGGAAAAAAAGGGCCACGGACGGTCCGTGGCAAGCGCTAAGAAGCGGGAATCCCGCCTTACTTCTTCTGTTTCTCGGCCTTTTCGGCGACCTTCTTGGCATCTTCGTAAGAAGTGAAGATGCTGCCGAGGATGCCCTCGTCATTGGGCGCCTCGCGCGGCAGGTTGAAGCCGCAGCGGATGCCGGCGAGATCGGTCGCCCAGGCGCTCTTGGCGAGCTTGAGGGCCATGGCGGCGCAGGTGTTCTGGATGTGCTCGACCGAGACCTCGCCCGGGACGACCTGGCGGACCAGGATGCCGGCGCCCTCGGGCACCAGGATCGAGGCCGTGTAGATGACCTTCCAGTCCTTGAGGAGGTCGCGGATCGTCCGGTCCCATTTTTCCGGGGTGGTCTGGGCGTCGCGCGCCTTGAGGGCGTCTTCGCGGACGGGCAGCTCGAGGTGGTTGCCGGCGTCGAGCAGCTTGGCCGCGAAGTCGTAGAAGACGAAGGCGGACTCCTTGTGGCCGGCGCCGGAGGCCTTGAGGCCTTCCTTCGACCAGGCTTCCCAGTCCATGCCGCCGTGGGTCCACTGGTGGAGGTGGAACGAGCCGATGTTCCAGCGCCCGTCGGCGGGGACGATGTGGATGAAGATGCGGCTGACTTCCTTCGGGCCCTGCGCCTGAATCCAGAGGCCGAACTGCAGCGGGTAGCCGTAGAGGCCGAAGGCCTTTTCCTGGTTGGCGTCGCACTTGACGCCGACCGGCGAGCCGTCGACGGTGTTGAGCGCCCAGAGGCGGTAGACCGAGATGTTCTGGTTTTTGCCGTCGGTCAGGTCCATCCGGCCGTAGGTGTCGTTGATCGCGACGAGGCTGGTGTTGAGGCGCTGGTGGAAGAGCGGCTGCAGCGCCTTGTCGTTCTTAGTCTTGAGGGACTCGACGATCGTCCGGATGACGAAGTCGAGCTCCTTGTCCACGCTCGCGAAGCCGCCCTTGGGGTCGGGGAGCAGGGTCTTGCAGCCGGCGTGGCCGGCGCCTTCGCCGAAGAGCTGCGTGCGCAGCGCCTCCCGCGGCGAGTTGATCTGGGCGTTGACGACCGGCCTGAGGACGTCGTCCGGCTCGGCGCGCGCCGCGGCGGGCAAAAGCAGCAGAGCCAGGATCAGGAGCTTATTTCGCCGCACAGGATCCGCATCCTTTCTTGTCGAAGCTCTCCGCCGTCCACGTGCCGAACTCTTCGTTGATGACGTCGAGCGCGTCGGCGAGGAAGTCGTATTCGCAGGTGAAGAGCTCTTTCATGAGCACGCGTTCGAGGCAATAGGCATTGTAAGTGAACAGCTGGTCCTTGGGGTCGTAAATCTCGCTGATTCCGGCCTGCCGGTCCCGGAAGGTGAGGACCGTGTGGGTGTAGTTGTCTTCGGTAAGTTTTTGATTAATCAAGGGATTGGTGATCATACCGGCTCCTGTTCGACGGCGTCAGGATCATACGCCAAAGCGGTGGCAGGCGTCAGCTCCGGCGATGGAGCAGCGCGCGCGCGAAGGCGATGAGGGCCTCGGGCCGGCAGCCGTCGACGCCGAGCTCGGCGGTCGCCGCCTCGGTGTGGGCGTCGGCGGCGGCCATGGCCTCACGCTCGCTCATCATCGTGAGGTAGGTGAGCTTGCCCGCCTCCTTGTCCTTTCCCCGGGTCTTCCCCGTAGAGTCCAGCTCGTCGATGAGGTCGTCCCGGATCTGGAAGGCCTGGCCCAGGTGCCGGCCGAAGGCGCGGAACCGTGGCAGCAGGTCCAGGCGGCCGGCGGCGGCGGCGCCGAGGGCGGCGGCGGCGCCGAGCAGCAGGCCGGTCTTGTGGAGGTGGATCGCGTCGAGGTCAGCGCGGCCGGCGCCGGCGCGGGCGGTCCAGTGCAGGTCCAGGGCCTGGCCGCGGACCATGCCGTT
>JAYVWD010000073.1:0-3783 GCA_043786345.1 Pseudomonadota bacterium | reverse complement strand
GCGCCTGCCGAAATTGCTGCTGACCGTGACGTCCGCCGGCGCCCTTTGCGCCGCGGGCCCGAAGCCGAAAGCCCCCGCCGCGGACGACGCCGTGAAGATCGCGCTCGTCTTCGACTTCGAAGGCCGCTGGGCCGAGCCGAAGAACATCCTGCTCGGCCTCGAGCTGCTCACCGTCGACCGCGCGAAGCTCAATAAGCGCCCCGTTCGCTTCATCAAGTACGACTCGGGCGACAACGCCGCCGGCACCCTCAATGCCATGAAGGCCGCGATCGACGCGCGCCCCGATGCGATCATCGCCGAGGTCCACAGCTCGAAGGCCCTCGTCGCCGCCGAGCTCGCCGAGAAGGCCGGGATCCCGATGGTGACGACGCTCGCGACCTCGCCGGCCGTCACCGCCGGCAAGGCGTATGTATTCCGCGCCACCTTCTCCGACGACTTTCAGGGGGCCCAGCTCGGCAAGTATGCCGTGGACGTCCTCAAGGCCCGCACCGCCGCCGTCGTCGCCGACGCGACGCAGGTCTACAGCACCGGCCTCGCCGCCCTCTTCAAGAATTCGTTCGTCGCCAAGGGCGGCCGGGTCGTCGTCGACGAAAGGGTGCTCCCGGGCGCCCCGTCGTTCGCCGCCACCCTGGCCAAAATCGTCGCCGAAAAGCCCGACGTCATCTTCCTCCCGCTTTACGAGCAGACCGGCGCGCGCTTCATCTCGGAAGCCTCGGCCGCCGGCCTCCAACACGTGCGGTACCTCGGCGGCGACGGCCTCGCCGCGAACAACGCGCTGCTCGACCTCGTCGTCAAGAGCAAGATCGCCGTCGACGCCCACTGGGTCTCGCATTTTTCCGGAACGTTCACGCCGCAGTACGCGCGCTTCAAGGACCTCAAGCTCGACGGCGCCGCCGCCGTGGGCTACGACTGCGGCCTCATCCTCATGACCGCCCTGGACGCCCTCGGCTGGCCCAAAGGCCCCATCTCCGGCGCCGCCCTCGCCGACAAGATCCGGAGCGGCAAGCCGATCCACGGCCTGAGCGGCGACCTCCGCTTCGACGGCGCCCAGGACCCGAAGAAACCGATTTACCTCCGCACCATCAAGAACGGCGAGATGGTCTACGCCGGCGAGTACGCACCTTGAGCGCCGACTGGAAGAAAATCCTGCGCCTTTGGAAGTGGATCACGGTCGCCTTCGTGATGCTGCTGTCCACCGTCGTCGCGGGCGTCCTCCTGACGCGCCTCTGGTCGTTCGAGCTGGAATCCCGCGACCTCCTGCGCGACCTGGTGTCCCGCCAGATCCGCAACGACTACGAGGCGGTCGCCGAGGAGACGTACCTCAAGCTCGACACCCTCGCGATCCGCGGCGCCTCGATCGATCAGAGCCTGAGCGGCCGCGCGCACGTAAGGCTCCGCGTCCTGCACGACGTCCAAAGCCTCCCCGCGAGCGCCCGCGGCGGCCTGCAGCGCGACCTGTGGCGGCCCGCTGGCGCGTCCGAAGACGAGATCCGGCTGCCGCTCTGGTTCGGCGACCTCTACCTCGGCCAGCTCGAGGTCCGCTGCCATTGGAACGTCGAAACGCTCACCGCGACCACGCCCGGCCTCGTCGGGCTCGTCGCGTCGATCGGCGCCGGCGCGGCGCTCTTTTGGCTCCTCGCGTTCCTCGTCCTCCAGCGCTACGTCTTCGCGCCGCTCGTCGTCAAAGCGCGCTCGATGAGCAAGGCCGAGTCCATGGTCCACACGGCGCAGATGCTCGCGCACGACATCAAGCGGCCGTTCTCGCTGCTCGGCTCGGCGCTCGATGTGATGCGGCACCGCAGCGGCGGCGCCTACGACGCCGAGGCCGTGGACCGCATCGTCCGCTCGGCGACGCACAGCGTCGACGCGATGCTCGCCGACATCATGGACTTGGGCCGCGACCAGGTGCTGGACCAGGATCACGTTTCCTTCCGGGCGCTTACCCGGGCCGCCGTGGAGATGGCGTTCCCCAGGGGGGCCCCGCAAAACCTCGCTGTATCGCTCGACCTGCGCCACCGCCAAAAGCTGTGGGCCGACGAGCAACGCCTCTTCCGCGTCCTCCTCAACCTCATGGAAAACGCCGCGCAGGCCGTCGGCGACCGCCGCGCGACGCTCGTCATCGAGTCGCGCGACACCCTGGTCGGCCGCGACGGGCGCCGCTTCGTCTCGATCGTCGTCCGCAACTCCGGCTCCTTCATCCCCGCCGAGGTGCTCGAGCACGTCTTCGAGCCCTTCTTCACCGCCGGCAAGCGCCGCGGCCGGGGCTTGGGCCTCGCGATCGTCAAGCGCATCGTCACGGCGCACGGCGGCGCGATCGCCTGCCGCTCGGACCTGACGAGCGGAACCGCCTTCGAATTCCGCATCCCGGCCTCGGACCGGCCCGACGACGTGGAGGTCGCGGCGCCGTCCGCGCCCCAGCTCCGCGCCGTGCCCCGCCTGGTCCAGACCGCGTCGCCCCGGCTGCTGATCATCGAGGACGACCCGTTCTTCGCCGAAGCTTTGAGCGAGCGCCTTCGCGGCCTCAACGTCTCCTCGTTCACCGGCCCGGCCGACCTCAAAGCCTGGCTCGCGAATCGTCCGCAGGCGGACAGCATGGCGCCGGTCTGCATCGTCATGGACATGTGTTATGGCGCCGGCGAGCCCGACGGCGAGGAGCTGGCGCGCGAGCTGCGCGTGCTCTGGCCCGACTGCGCCCTGATCCTGGCCTCGGACCTGGCCGACGTGCGGCGATCCGAGTACGAGGGCCTCGGCTTCTGGCAGGCCGTCCTCGGCAAGAACGTCGAGTCGGTCGCGGGCGCCGCCGCCAAGCTCACTGTGAAAGCGCTCCGGCGGCGCTCCTGATCCGGCGGCGCAGGGCCGGGAAGTAGTAGCCGACGCGCGCGAAGGCCTCGCCGAAGGTCCGCTTGAGCCGGACCTCGTCGTGCGGCTCGCTGAGCGGCGGCGAGGCGATGTACGAGGCCGCGCCCGTGTAGAGGAAGAGGGTGTTGGTGAGGAACGCCGTGTAGGAGACCTCGGCGGAGCCGATCGACCCCGCGACATAATGCGAATACGAGGAGCCCGCCTGGCTCCGGCCGATGTAGGAGCCGGCCCCCAGCGCCACCTGCAGCGCGCCGAGCGCCGTGTGGCCGGTCGCGGCGACGTGGTACATCGGCGCCCCGTACTGGGCGGTCAGCGAGTAGTTGCGTTCCGCGGCGTTATTGTTGACCAGATAGATCCGGGCCGACCGCGCGAAGATCTCGAGCGAGGGGTAGGCGCTCAAGCCATAGTCCCAGGCCCCGTGCGCCTGTGGGTGCTCGACCGTCGTCAGACTCGCCTTGGATAGCGCGTCGGCTAAGGTCGCCTTCGGCTCCTCCTGCTTCACGTCGTGCCAGCCGCCGCGCCCTTCGACGCCGAAGGTTCCGTTCGAGTACCCATAGGTGATGCTGTTCGGCAGCGCCGAGAACGTCCAGTAGGCCAGCCACGCCCCGCCACTGAGATCGAACCGCCGGCCGCCGCTGGCCTTGACGGCGAGGCCCGGCATCTCGACCGAGGCGCCCCGGTGCAGATCGTAAACCTTGGGGTTGAAGCGGATCTCGTCGCCGTTTACGGCGTAATCGAGCACGACGAGGTGCGTCGCGCCGGACTCGGAGCCCAGGTAATGCAGGCGCTCCGGGTCGAGGCGCTCGAGCGTCAGCTCGTCCCGGTTCGTGATCCCCAGGAGGTCGAAGACGCCCTGCGCCACGCTCGGCGCGACGAAGTCGTCGCAGCCCTTGAGCGCCCGCTCGGCGCGCTCGCGCCAGATCG
>JAYVWD010000072.1:0-3341 GCA_043786345.1 Pseudomonadota bacterium | reverse complement strand
AAAGGCTTGAGATCTCGCCACCTACCAAACCTACCAACTTGAACCTACCAACTGGGGCGGCAGCCCGAGGGCGCCTGCGACTAAGTGGTGGATTCTATTGGAGGATAAGTGGAGCCTTCTGTCAGGCTTGAACTGACGACCTGCGCATTACGAATGCGCCGCTCTACCAACTGAGCTAAGAAGGCGACCTGAAAAACCGAGAGGCGCCGCCCTTGAAGGTCGCGCCCTTGCAGTCCGGAAATATTACACGGATCCCGGGGGCGTCCAACAAGAAAATGCGGCGCTACCCAAGGACGCCCTGCTCGTTCAGAAAGGCCTGAATCCTCCGGTTTACGCGGCCGGGATCGTCGAAATGGGGGCAGTGGCTGCCGTGGGCGACAACTTCGAGCTGGCTCGCCGGAAGGGCCGCCGCCAGGCGCTTCGCCTCGGTCACCGGGACGATCCGATCCATGCCGCCGGCGATGATGAGCGTCGGGCAGCGGAGCTCGGGCTCGAGCTTCACGACGTCGAAGCCCGCCAGGTCGCGCGCCAGGTCGAAGAACAGGCGCGGATTCGCCTCGAGCACGCCGAGCAGGTACTCGTCGATGTCCTCGGTCTTCGTCAGCTGCGGGTTGAAGCCGCCGAAGCGCACGATCTCGGTGAGCGCGCCCATCAGGAGCGGGTTGGCCATGAGCGGCGCCCCGCGCTGGTGCAAGGCCGGAAGCAGGGGCGGGGCGGCCGCGCTCACGGCGATGAGCGCGCGCCAAAGCCAGCGCATGAGCGGCTGCGGCTCCATCGTCAGGCCGGGGTCGCGGCCCGGCGAGGCGAGCAGGACCATCGCCTTGACCAGATCCGGCGCGTCGTAGGCGAGCTGCAGCGCGATCGTCCCGCCCATCGACTGGCCGAGGAAGACACCGTCGCGGACGCCCAGATGCTCGCAGAGGGCGCGGATGTCGCGCCCGATCATGCGGATCGTCAGGCGGTCGGCCGGGCCGATCGGGTGGGATTTCCCGTGCCCGCGGAAGTCCATCCAAACCTGGCGCACCGGCAGCTTCCGGAAATGCGCCATCGGGTACTTCCAATGGTTGATCGAGCAGCCGAGGCCGTAAATGAAGAAGAGGACCGGGTCCGCGCCGCCGCTGTCCTCGAAGTAGATCTCGGCGCCGTCGCGGGCCACGAACAGCCCGCGCTGCGCCTCGGCCGGCGCGGAGACGGCCGCACCAAGGCGATTTCGCCGCGCTTTCTCGATCGGAACCACGCTCACGGGGACCCCGCCCAAGCCCGGTTATTTCGGGCAGTTGTCCCCGATTATAGGGGGCTTCGATGAACGCTTGGCAAATTTGCCTAATTGCTGCTCTGAATTCGCCGATATAAAAATCGTACCATATGCCGGAGGCCCCGAGACGCCATGGCGTCGGACAACGTCCCCATTCATGCCTTCGTCGAGCAGAAATACCTTTCTGCCCCGATGCAGCGGCTCGTCGACGGCTGGCGCCTCGAGCCGAAGGTCGTCGTCGACCGGCTCGTCGACCATTTCCGCGAGATGGGGATCTACCAGGTGACGCGCCAGAACGAGGCCCTGATCCTCGAGGGGATCCGGCACCAGCTCAAGCACTCGCCCGACATCATGAGGCTCGTCATGCGCGCGCGGCTGGACGAGCAGCGGCGCGCCAAGACGCGCCACGGGGTCGGCTGACCCTCAGGGCTCCCGCGTCTCGAGCGCGAGGGCGTGGATTTCCTTCTTCATGAGGTCGCCGAGCGCGCGGTACACCATCTGGTGCTGCTCGACGAGGCTCTTGTCCTTGAATTCCTCGGCGCGGACGACGACCCGCCAGTGGTCGCCGCCACCGGTCATATCGGTTGCCGTGATTTTGGCCGATGGCATATGCTCGCGCAGCTTGTCCACGATCGTGTCCGCCGTCACCATTCGGGTCTCTGCTCCTACGGAATAAAAGAAGAAAATGGCAAAAGCGCCTCCCGTCCTCTACCTCGCCAGCAACAACCGCCACAAGCTCGAAGAGCTGACGGCCATCTGCGCCCCCGTCCTCCCGGGCACCGAGCTGCGCCTGGCGCGCGACCTGGACCCCGGGATCGACTGGGATGAGACCGGCGACACCTTCGAGGCCAACGCCCGGATCAAGGCCGAGACGGTCCGCCGCGTCGCCCTGGCCCTGGGCGTCCGGGCCGGGGTCCTGGCCGACGACTCGGGGCTCGCCGTGGACGCCCTGGGGGGCGCACCCGGGGTCCAATCGGCGCGTTTCGCCGGCCGGCCGGGGGACGACGCCGCCAACAACGCGAAGCTCCTGCGCGACCTCGCCGCCGTCCCGGAGGGGCAACGCGGCGCGCGCTTCGTCTGCGTCCTCCACTATATCGACGCGGACGGCCGCGCGGCCGCGTTCCGCGGCGAATGCCCGGGCAGCATCCTGCCGGCGGCGCGCGGCGCCCACGGCTTCGGCTACGACCCGCTGTTTCTGGTCGCCGGCACGACCCGGGCGCTCGCCGAGCTGCCCGCGGCCGAGAAAAACGCGGTCAGCCACCGCCGCCGCGCGCTCGACCTCTGGCTGCGCTCGCTCTGACTCAGTCGCCGTCGGCGGCGGGGGCCGCGCCGACCTTTTTCAGCTTCTTCTGCGCCTGTTTCCGGTACTCGCGGTACTCCTTGCTGGTGCGGATCCAGCCGAAGTCCTTGTGGCTGAGCGACTCCTGGAGCTCGGTCCGGTACTTCTCGGGCTCGAGCAGATACCCCTGCAGGATCAGCACGGACTGGCTCGGCTCGTTCATCTTCGAGAAGCACTTGGCGAGGAGGAACGTCGCCTTGCGCGCGATCGGCTCTTCGTCGGCGAAGATCTGCTTTTTCTGCTGCTTTTCGAGCACCGCCTTGAGCGGCGGGACCGCGTCCTTGCATTCGTCCACCTTGCGGTAGGCGGAGCCGAGCGCGAAAAGTCCCTTCACATCGAGCTCGCCGTTGGCGCGGGCGCGCTCATAGAGCTTGATGGCATCGCGGGTCTTGCCGTTGGCCTCGGCCTTGTCGGCGGCCTGCACGTCCTTCGAGTCCTTGGCCTTGGTCCGGGTCGCGTCGCCGGCCTCGGTGCCCGCGTTGCCGAGCACGTTGACGCCGGTGAGGACGTAGCCCGTGCCGAGCAGGCAGGGCACGTCGCCGCCGCCATCGCAGCAGACCTCGCGCAGCTCGGTGGTGAGGCGCTTGCCGTTGACGTTGCCGCACGACATCTTGCCGGGAAGGATGAAGGCGCCGACGTCCTGGCCGGCGAGCGCGCCTTGCTCGGCGTTGAGGCCCTTGGCGACGGCCTGCGACTTCACGACTTTGCCGCGCAGATAGAGGCCGCGGTAGCTGTTGTAGAACGTCT
>JAYVWD010000071.1:0-3374 GCA_043786345.1 Pseudomonadota bacterium | reverse complement strand
GACGAAGACGTCCGCTCCCTCGTCACCAAGGCGTTCGAGACGGCCGCCTGCGAGGACGGCCCCAAAGTCGCCACCGACTGGACGCTGGTGGAAAGCCTCGTCGCGATCCCGGACGGCGGCGCCAGTTCCTTCTACGACTATGCGAAGCACGACTTCGTGGCGGGCGCGGTCAAGATGACCGGCGACTGCTCGATCGACGCGCTCATCGCCCTGCTCAAGGGCGTCTCGGGCGCCGAGAAGGCCCTGCAGGAATACAAAAATTACGGCTGGCGCGCGATCCAGTGCTCGATCGTGGACGGCCGTCCGCGGGCGTACCTGGCGCACCTGGCGCGCGTCCCGAACACCCTCGGCGACAAGGTCTACGGCATCTATCTCAAGGACATCCACATCGAGCAACGCCCGTGAGCGCGAACCAAAGAGGTGTAGCCGTGTCCAAGATCGTCGCCCTCTGCCTCGCGGCCGCGCTCGCCGGCGCGTGCAGCAAAAGCAAAGGCAGAAAAAGCGCCCCCGCCACCACCGTCGTGGCGCCGACGCCCGGCGTACCCGTGCTCGAGAAGCCGCTCGACAACAAGAGCGTCCTCGTCATCGGAAACAAGTACCTCGCGGCCACCAAGACCGAAGCCGTCGTCGCCGGCGGCGCCCCCGACGCCGCGCTTAACGAGTTCCAGGCCGAGCTCTACCCCAAGCTCAAGACCTATTGCGGCACCGCCTGCCACTCGAACAACGCGTTCCCCTTCGCCTCCGCCGGCGCGCCCCTGGCGTACCAGACCGCGAAAAAGTACATGACGGCCAACCCCGACGACTCGAAGATGATCCAGAACATCAAGGCCGGTCACAACGGCGTCGACCCGGCGATCGCGGCGGAGCTCGCGCCGATGATCAAGAAGGTGGCGGCGGAGCTGGCGAAGCAAGGGGGCTAAAGGGCTCATGGGGCTCCGCCCCATCCCCCTTCATGTTTTGAACCTGTCGGCCGTTCAAGGGTCTCGGACTCCTGAACGGCCGAATCCATTCCGAAAACCGTCCAACTTTTAGTCGCCCGCCAGCCCCCTTGGCCTCCCTCCCGCCTAGATCCCCCATACATTCCCAGCCTTTACCTCGGGCCTGGCCCTTGCAATCCCGACTCCGCAGTCTGTCCCTGGCACCGATGCGGAGCCCCTTGCCGATGCTGAAGCGGATCCTTCCCCTGAGTCTCCTGATCGTTGCCACGGCGAACGCCGGGTTCACGAACGACGTGGACCTGCCGCAGATGACGCGCCTGAGCGCGATCGTCGGGCCGGAAGACGCGAAGAGCCTGTCCGGCGAGGAGCTGCGAGTTCTGCAGTTTGGCGCCAGGACCGTCGACGGCAAAGGGCAGGACGCCGCGTTTCGCTTCCTCGTCCAAGGCGGCCTACATGGCAATGAAGAGCAAGCCTCGAACTTCGTCCTTTGGCTCGCGCGCCGCTATGGGCACGGGCAAAGCCTCCTCAATCTCCTGCCGCGCGACCAGGTCGCGATCGACTTTCTGCCCTATGCGAACCCGGACGGCACGCACGGCCACACGCGGTACAACGGCCGCGGGGTGAACCTGAATCGCAACTTCGGCGTGCTCTGGGGCCTGACCAAGGAGAACCCGGGGCAAAAAAGCTTCAGCGAGCCCGAGACCCGCGCGATCCGAAAGCTCTTCGAGAAGCAAAAATACAACGCCGCGGTGGACGTCCACGGCTACGTGAACTGGGTCGTGTCGCCGTCCTCGCCCGAAGCGGTCGCGGCGATCGGCGTCAAGACCTCGAAGGCAAAACGCGCGGCGTATGCGCAGTGGGTCTCCGCGCTGAAAGAGGAGATGGCGGTCCTCCCGAACTATCAATTCAAGACCGGCGCCCTGCTCGGCGACGGCGGCGCGTTCGAGGACTGGGCCTTTTGGTCGCAAGGGACCTTCGCCTACTGCCTCGAGCTGGAAGGGATCCAGCGCTACGTCAAGAGTTACCGCCGCGACTTCTCGGACCTGTCCAAAGACCCCGAGGAGCGCTCGGTCGACCTGTTCACGCGCTACGAGGCGTTCGTCTACCGGATGTTCGCCCAGGCGATCAAGATGAGGGCCGCGTCGCCAGACGACTCTCTAGCTCTTTCCACTCGTCCGCAGTGACGCTGCCGGTGATGACGCTCGACATCAGGTCGTCCCCGTCCGAGGCGTCGGTGTAGAGGCAGTTCTTGTGGTTATTCCGTCACGTCCGTCGCGTTGTCGTCGTCGTAGTCGAAGGCGGTCGCGTCGTCCTCGACGTAGGCGGCGGCGGTCAGATCCTCGGCTTCGCCCTCGTCGTAGGTGGCCTGGCGGTCGCAGTCCTCCTCGGCCAGGTCCGCGGTCACGAGCGCGTTGCAAGCGTCCTGCTGCGCTTCGGTGATCGTCGGGGTCAAGGCCTCGCCGCCGGCGCAGTCGAACTCGCTCGGGTCGATCGGCGCGAGCTTAAAGGTGGCGTCGAGCGGCTTCGGCAGGATCGCATCCGGCAGGTCGAGCACGGCGCCGTCGGCGAACAGCGGGCTGTCGGCCTTCGCCAGCTCGACCCCGGCGTTGTCGAAGAAGCTACGGTACGAGGTCCACGTATTTTCGCGAAAGAACCCAAGCGGCGCCCGCGGCTTCAGTCGTTCCTGTTGAGCTTGTCGCGGAAGAACGGCGGCAGGTGGAACGCGCTCTGCAGGATGTCCGCGGTGAGGTACTTGAGGCCCTTTTCGACCTGCGCGAAGCGGTCCTTGTTGAAATCCTTGGGATCGAAGGGCGCATTGGCGGCCATCGTCCAGGACCAGGTCCCGCGGGGGTACGTCGGGATCGCGCCGAGGTACGTCCGCTTGTGCTTGAACCCGGCCGCGATGTTGCGGTGGATGCGGCCGAGCACGTCGTCCTTGAACCAGATCGCCTCGGACTGCGCGACCATCAGGCCGCCGGGGCGCAGGGCGCGCGCGACGCTCTGGTAGAAGTCGCCGGAAAACAGGCCTTCGCCCGGCCCGATCGGGTCGGTCGAGTCGATGATGATGATGTCGAAGGCGGCCGTGTGGTCCTTGATGTAAGCCACGCCGTCGCCGATGTTGACGAGGACGCGCGGGTCATGGAGGCCGCAGGCGATCTGGGGGAAGTACTTCTTGCAGACGTCGACGACCATACCGTCGATCTCGCACAGGACGATCTTCTCGAGGCCCTTGTGGCGCAAGAGCTCGCGGACCGTGCCGCCGTCCCCGCCGCCGATGACCAGCGCGCGCTTCGGGTCCTTGTGGACGCACATCGGCACGTGGGCGATCATCTCGTGGTAGACGAACTCGTCCTCGTCCGTCGTCATCACGCAGCCGTCGAGGACGAGCATTTTCCCGTAGGCCTTGGTCTCGATGACCTCGACCTCCTGGAACGC
>JAYVWD010000070.1:0-3331 GCA_043786345.1 Pseudomonadota bacterium | reverse complement strand
AACGCGGGGATATTGCCGCTGAGCAGCTCGGCCTCGAGGCGGTATTCCCGGTCGGCCAGGCTCAGGTGCTGGGTGGCGCGCAGGAATTCGCTGCCGGTCGGCGCGCCCTGCGGCCGGGGGGGGATGAAGAGCGCCGGCCGCTCCTTCGGCGGCGGGTCGGCCAGGTCCTGCAGCAGGTTTTCCGCCACCGGCCAAAAGGCCGGCGTCGGCCGGCGCTCGGCGGCGAGCGCGCCGCTCAGCGACAGGACCGACGCCAGCCCGAGGTGCGGGAGGAGGGGTGCGGTCATTGCGCCTCGAGCGATTTCATGTCGATCACGAAGCGGTATTTGACGTCGCTCTTGAGCATGCGCTCATAAGCTTCGTTGACCTTCTGGATCGGAATCACCTCGATATCGCTGGCGACCTCGTGCTTGGCGCAGAAGTCGAGCATCTCCTGCGTCTCCTTGATGCCGCCGATCAGCGAGCCGGCCAGGCGGCGGCGGCCGAAGATGAGGCCGATGGGCTTGATCTTCGGGGCTTCCGGCGGGACGCCGACGAGGCACATGGTGCCGTCGTTTTTGAGGAGGTTGAGCAGGGCGTCCATGTCGTGCGGCGCCGAGACGGTGTCCAGGATGAAGTCGAAGGAGCGCGCGTGGCCCTTGAAAGCGTCGGGCGCGGTCGAGACGATGACGTCGTGCGCGCCGAGGCGCACGGCGTCGTCGCGCTTTTTCGGCGAGGTGGTGAAGACCGTGACGTTGGCGCCGAAGGCGCGCGCGAACTTGACGCCCATGTGCCCGAGGCCGCCGAGGCCGACGATGCCGACCTTCTGGCCCTTGCCGACGTTCCAGTTCTTGAGCGGTGAATAGGTGGTGATGCCGGCGCATAGGAGCGGCGCGGCGCGCGCGGGGTCGATCGACTTCGCGACCTTGAGGGTGAAGGCCTCGTCGACGACGATGTTGTTGGAGTAGCCGCCGTAGGTCGGCGTGCCCGTGTCGCGGTCGCGGCCGTTGTACGTGTAGACCGCGCCTTTTTCGCAGAACTGCTCGAGGTTCGACGTGCAGCTGCTGCAGGTGCGGCAGGAGTCCACCATGCAGCCGACGCCGGCGATGTCGCCTTCCTTGAAGCGCCCGACTTTGGCGCCGACCTTCGTCACGCGGCCGATGATCTCGTGGCCAGGGACCATCGGGAAGATGCTGCCGCCCCATTCGTCGCGCGCCTGGTGGATATCGGAATGGCAGACGCCGCAGAAGAGGATGTCGAGCTGGACTTCGTTCTCACGGGGGGCGCGCCGCTCGAAGCTTAAGGGGGCGAGGGGGGCGCCGGCGGTCGTCGCGGCGAATCCTTTGGACTTGAGCATGGAGGGCCTCCAGGTGGTTGAATCCGGCGGAATAGTACCAAGAAAGGGCGGCGCCCGCGAGTCCGGGCGCGGCTCGGCCCCGGGATCCCGGGAAGGCCCGCCGCGCCGCGAAAGCGCCACTTTCAGGTTGTGCCGCCGCTACGGATGGTGTTTCAACGACTCAGCTTGGGGACGGGGGGGATTTTCGCACGCGACGCGGCCGGGGTCGCCGGGCGCGGGCCGCAATGGGGCGATCCGCGACCGTTTTGCGCGACGGATGACGAGCTGGCCGAGCTGGTGGCGTTGACGCCGGGCATCCCCGGCTTCGCCACGGCCGGGCCGCGGCCGGCGTCCTGGGTGCAGCGGCAGGTGCGCGCGGCGCACGCCGCGGCGCAGGGTGCGGCGCACGCCGCGGCGCAGGGTGCGGTGCAGGAAGAGCTGGATTTTGAGGCCGTTGCGCGCCTCCTGCCGGTGCGGGAGGTCGCGACGCGGGCGCGGACGCGCGCCGACCATCACGGGGCGCCGGCCCTCGGCGCCCAGCTCGACGACGGAAGCGCGCAGGCCTTGGCGCCGGAAGCGGCGTCCGTCCAGATCCTGATCACGGACGGTTTGAGCGCGGGCGCGGTGCACGCCAATCTTCCGGCGCTGTTGCCAGTTTTGACCGACGGTTTGGCCGGTCGGGGCATCGCGACGGGGACGCCGCTCGTGGCGCGCTACGGTCGGGTCAAGCTCGCCGAAGCCGTGGCGTCGCGGCTCGGGGCAGCGCTCGTGCTTTGTCTGATCGGCGAGCGTCCGGGCGGCGATGCGCAGGCGTCGCGGAGCCTGTCGGCGTACCTCGTCTACCGGCTGGGCGATCCCGGGACGCAGCGGCTCGCCGCCGCGTTCGGCGGCAACCCGGACGTGGCGTTCGAGACGACCGTCGTCTCCAACATCCACGCGGGCGGGCTGCCGCCGCTGGAGGCGGGGGCGGTGCTAGTCGAGCGCATTACGGACATCTTGACCCGAAAGGCCGCCGGAAACCGCTTGGAGGCCCTGCGCGACGGGCGCGGCTGAACGCCCGGCGGCGCGCCGTCCTCAGGTGGACCGCCCCTTCTTCCCCCGCCCTTTGGCGCGGAAGCACTCCGGGGAATGATCGTCCACCGTCCCGACGGCCTGGCGATCAACCACCTCGAGCCGCCGCGCTCGCGCGTCAACCACGAGCGCCTGCGGCGCCTGTACCTCGGTGAGGATGCCGGCGCGGCCACGCTTTTCTCGTCGCACGATCCGCTCGCCTTCGCGCGACTGGCGGACCCGGGTACTCCTCGGGGCGCTCGACCGGCCGGGCCAGATCGTTTCAGGACCCAGGAGGGAAGGCCTCGTCCGGCTACTACATGCACCTGTGCTCGAGCTGGGCCGCGGGCCTGGACGGCGAGTCCTACGCCTTCGGCTGGGCGCGCGCCTCGACCTGCGGCGGCGACTATTGCGCGACAAACACCTTCGCCTACAACAACTCGCTGTCGTCGGTCGACACGAAGGCGACGTACACCAGCTCCAACAGCTACCACGACAGCTACGGCGACGTTTACGACGGGGGGAGCTGATCCCAAGTGAATGATAATAAAGAATATTTCTGCTTCGACACAGGGCCGCTCACGAGACCCGCCCCAGGATTCTGATGGGTTTCTCACCAGATATGTGGCATTTTCACCTCTGGTGCGTCATTGGGGGCGCCCTGGTTTCGACGGGTGCAGTAGCCGAGTTAGAGAGCATGCATGGGGTGGTAACGTGACCCATTCAAAATGCGTTACAACGCTTAATCGGCAACGATTTCGCTCTCGCAGCCTAATTAGGCTGCCGTCGACTCCTGGGATGTCCGTACCCTAGACGAGGCGCCATAAACCGGACTTGGTCAGTGGGTCTTACGTCTGGAGAGCCACTGGTGACGACAATCAGGCTGCGATCAGTCAAGCGTGTCCGTGCGCTCGACCGGTAAGAGGACAATTCACGGAATAAGCATGTAGCGCTTTTGCCGTCTCG
>JAYVWD010000069.1:0-9358 GCA_043786345.1 Pseudomonadota bacterium | reverse complement strand
TGCTTGTGCTTCACGACCTTGAGGACCGCGTTCACGATGTCGCCGCGGTAGAGCTTCGCGGCGGCGGCGTCGAGGCTCGCCGGGACCGCGACGGGCAGGATCAGGTTGTCGTGCTCGAGGACGAAGGCGCGGCCGAATTCCTCGGAAGCGACCGTGGCGTGCACGAGGCCGAAGACGGCGAAGCGGTCCTGGCCCTGGAGCTGCGCCAGGTCGAAGGCGTACTCGTTTTCGGTGGCGAGGGGGTACTTGGTGAGGACCTCGATGCCGGTCACCATGAGGTGCGTGAGGGGGCTGTTGTTCGGGAAGATGCTGCCCTTCAGGCGCACCTTGTCATGGCGGTTGAGGCCGGCGAGCGTGGCCGTGATGGCGTCGGTGGCGGGGACGAGCGAGAACTGCTGGGCCTTGAAGAAGGCCATCACGTCCGTCGGGTCCTCCTTGCGGTAGGTGAAGACGTATTGCTTGTACGTCGGAACGGCGCCGTGGATCCACCCGGTCAGGCCTTCGCCCGCGAGCTTGTCCGTGAGCAGCGTGTTGTCGAAGCGGACCTCCGGCGTCGGGTCCTCGGGGGTCTCCGGCGCGACCTCGCCGCAGTAGCGGGATGCCGCCCAGCGGTCCTGCGGGATCGTCAGCGAGAAGCCGGCGTCGGCAGGCGGCGGCGCGGCGGGCTCGCCGACGACCTTGGCCTTGCCGCAGGCGGCGAGCGTGAGGATGATCGCGGGCAGGACCCGGGTTACCGCGGAACGATTGAAGAAAGCGAGCTTGGTCACCGGTGTCTCCCCTGGGCTGTTGCGCCTCAGGCGTACACCAGTTGGGGCGGCGGCTTCAAGAGATTAGCGGGAAGGAATAAGCCCGCTCATTTCTTGGGCTTCGGGTTCTTCTTCGCCTCGAGGAACCCGATCATGTCCTCGATCCGTTTCCGGGTGGCCGGCGGCGCTTCGCCGGCGAGGGCCATATTCAAATGAGAGATCGCGTCGTCGACCTTCCCGAGCCGCTGCAGAACGACGCCGAGGTTGTACTGCGCCTTCCAGAGGCCTGGCTCCGTCTCGAGCAGCTCGTTGAGCAGCTTTTCGGCGTCGTCGAGGCGGTCGAGGCGCGTCAGGCAGTCGGACATCGTGATCGAAAGGGCCGACTTGCGGACGGCATCCGAGATGAGCTTCATGGCGCGTTCGCCGAGCACGAGCGACTCCTCGCACTTGTCGAGGCTGCGGTCGACGGCGGCGAGCTTGATCAAAAGCGTCGCGTCGGCCGGGTTCGTGGCGAGCAGGATGCGGTAGGCGACGTCGAGCACCGCGTTCGCCCGCGCCGCCTCGAAGGTGGGGACGAGCCGCTTCATGCCGGCCGGACTGGCGACCAGGGTGTCGCCCAGTGGAATGGCGAGCCCCCCGGCCGAGGACGGATCCCCGCCGGAAACCGCGATCTTCAAGGCGGCGGCCTCGAAGATCCACGGCCACTGGCCATAGAGCGCCAGGGCCGCGTCCTTGCCGACTTTCCCCGTCGCGTCGGTGGCCACTTTGCCGACCTCGACGGCGGCGCTGGCCAGGTAGGTGCGCAGCGCGGCCGCCGCCACGTCCGGGTGGCCGGCGAGCGCCTCGGCGTGCGCAAGCGCTTCGGCGCACGGGTAGTAGGTCGGCCACCCCTGCGTACAATATTTCAGGGCGGACTCGGCGACGGCGAAATTGGTCTTCCAGCTCGCGCGCGCCAGATAATACAGGGCGTTCGGCGTGGCGCGCTTCCTGTCGAACGGCTGGCGCAGGGCGGCGACGGCGTCGCCGGCCTCGCCGGCGAGCTCGTGGCAGAACCCGCGCACGATCGCGAGGCCCGGCGAGAAAAGGCCGGAGGCATCGGTCTCGAGCAGGATTTCGCTCGTCCGCGTGCAGTTGCCGCGGAGCATGGCGCTGTAGGCGAGCAGCGTGATCGCGGACTCGTCGGAGGGCAACCCGGAGTAGAGCTGCTCCGCGCGCCAATAGAACTCCTCGTTCGCCGCCTGGCCGACGCGGCTCACCAGATCGGCGCGGATCCGGCCGAGCGGCGAGCCGTCGTTGGTGATGCTGCGGAGCTCGCCGAGGCCGTGCAGCGCGAGGTCGTCGAGCACGGTCTTGCGTCTGCACGGGATCAGCAGGCCGGCCGGCATCCGGGCGCCGCTCGCGTTGAACTGCGCGCAAAGGCTCGGCAGCGCGCTCAGCGCGCCGCGCGGGGCGATCTTCCGCGCTTTCGTGAAGTTGAGGTCGCCGTCCTTGCCCTTCGCCGCCGGCAAAAGTCCGACGAAGCGGCCGGTCTGCGGCCGCTTGGGGTCCACCTTGATGTAGGTCATGCGCGAAACGTAGCCGTTCGCGACGATGACGAGCTCCTGGACGCCGGGCGCGGCGTCGATGGCGTCGCCCGAATGCGCGACCGCCATCCCGTCGCTGAAGACGTTGGCGCCCGGCACGTTCGTCGTGAGGATGATGGCGTGCGCCTTCGCCGTGCCCTTCATTTTCGCCGACGCGAGAGCGTTTGGGGCGGCGAGAAGGGCGCACAGCGTCAGCAGGCGAGGGGCACAACGCATCACGGCCTCGTGGGGAAACCTCAGTCTTGCGGGGCCATCACCGGGGCGGCCGCGGCGTCGGGGTCCGTCGCGTCCGGGTGGTCATAGTCCGGGTCCTTGCGCAGGTCGTCGGTCGGGTCGTAGTACGGCTGCGGCACCGCATCCAGCGCGTCGGTCTCGATCACGTTCGAGTTGCCGTCCTTCGCGGTGGTCCAGGTGCGTCCGAGCGAGGCGCCGCCGCCGGCCGCGTAGACGGACTGGATCCACTCGTAGACGAGCTGCGGATCGTAGATCGTCCAGGGGATCATATTGGGCTGTTTGCCGGGCATTTGGTTGGTCGAGGCGTCGCGGTCGTCGTTCCATTCCTTCATCCAGCCGGACATCGGGCGGATCGCGCCGGTCGGGTCGGCCATGACGACGACGGGCTGATCTTTGGGCCACTTGCTGAAAGCGCCGATGCCGTCGTACGAGATCAGGTTGGAGCCGTACTTATAGTCCGCCGTGCCCTTCTGGGCGAGGCTCTGATCGGTCATGTGGCCGCCGACGTTGCTGATGCGGCCGAGGCCGATGTTGACGTTTTGGGAGAATTTTTCGGTGTATTCCGAGCGCTTCATGAAGGCGCCGAGCTCGACGAAAGCCAGGCCGAAGGCGGAGCAGCCGGAGCCCTCGAAGCGGCGCGGGCGGAACTGGCCGCCGTAGAGTTTCTCGGCGCCGCGGCGCCGGTACTCGGCGACGAAGCCCGCCATGTGCTTGCACATCGCGGCGGAGATCTTGAAGCGCATCGTCGCGATCTTGCCGCTCTGCTTGCGCAGGTTGACGTCCGGCATCGCGTCCGCGGTGACGTCGAGCCGGCCCGGAAAGATGCGGAAGGAGGCGCCGACGCCGTCGAGCAGGCTCGCGTATTCGGTGCCGCCGCCGGTCTGGCCGGTGAGCGGGATGCTGACGCCGTTGGCGCAGTCCATCTGCACGTGCAGGTGGCCGATCGGGTGGGGGAACGCGGCCTTCTTCGTGCTGCCGAAGATCGATTTCGTGAAGGTCGTGCCGATGAGCTTCGAGGCCGCGCTGGCCATGAAGAGCGCGTTCGGCGACGCCCAGGACAGGTTCGCGGCCGGCGGGATGACGAGGATCGAGATCGTGCCGCCTTCTTCCGCGGCGACGCCCGGGGAACCGCTGTCCTCATCCCTGACCGTAGCGCCGGTGCCCGCCGTCTTGCAGCTCACCAGAACGGCGAGCAGCGAAAGCGTGCCGAATTTTGCGCGGGCGTAAATCATCGGAGATCCTCGTGCCGGGGAATGGACAAATTTTTTTTCGTACATGGTGTCCCCGTATCGGCACGATGGGGCAGAAATTGAGGACGGGCGTGTTTTCCCGGCGCCGCAGAAAAATCACCGTCATTCCGATGAGTTATCGCCGATTCGGAGCGTTCGGACGGTTGCCGCCGAGGACCTCGGCCGGGGCCGCCTTGGGCCGCCAGACGGTCAACCCGTCCCGATCGTCCGCCTTCTCGAAGCGGGCCGCCAGGAACGCGTCGATCCGCGGGAGCGTGAACGGTAGCCGCGCGCGCCACAGCTCGTCGACCACGATGCGCACGGTGCCGGGCCGCGCGGCGGCCGCCAGCCAGTCCGCCTCCCAGCGCGCGCGCCGCCATTCGCCCCAGGGGACGACGAGGCCGTCCTGATAGTAGAGGTCCTTGTCGCGCGGCACCTTCCGCGCCGCCAACAGCGGCAGCATGCTGCGCGCGCCCAGGGCGACGGCGCCGCCCGCGGCGACGAGCGGCTCTCCGTCCCATGGTTTGCCCCAGTCGACGGTGAGCGGCGCGAAGTCGCCGACCCGCGGCGCCGCGCGGTCAAAAAGGCCCGGGTGCGTCCGCCAGCACAGCGCCAGGCCCCCGAGCACGGCCGCCGCCGCGGCCCCGTGCCGCCACCGCCCGCGCAGCAGGACCGCGAGGGCCGCGGCGAACGGGATGCCGGCGGAAAACAACAGCTGCCCGTGGAAGCGCCCGAGCGTCGCCGCCGACCAAAGCGTCGAGAGCGCGCAAAAGGCCAGGGTCCTCGTCGCCCGGTCGGCGCGGCGGCGGTCCCGCCAGACGCGCCCATAAGTGACGTAAAGCGCCGCGACAAACGGGTAAAATACGAGGCGTCCGAACCCGCCTTCACGGAGCATCCGGAGCGGGTCGATATTCCAGGGCAACACGAGGAAGGTCAGGAGCCGGAGCGGCCGCTTTTCGGCGGCGACGGCGCAGTATTCGAGGGCGCTGGTCACGACATAGTCCCAGTAGGTCGCCGCGGCGCCCGGGACGGCGAAGAGGTAGCCGACGGCCGCGGCCTGCACGGCGAGAAAGACCGCGGCGAAGCGCCACCAGCCGCGGTCGCGGCCGGCGAGGCCCACTTCGGTGAGGACGAGCGCCAGGCTCGAGAGCACGCCGATCGGTTGCTTCGCATGGACGGCGAGCGCGAAGCAGAGCGCGCTCCAGCCGGGAAAACGCCGGATCCATAGCAGATAACCGCCCAGGACGAGCGCGTACGCGAGGTGGTCGTTGTAGTACGTGCCGAAGATCGGCAGGAACCAGACCGCGGTCACCGCGGCGGCGGCGGCCGGGATGAATCGCCCGGCGAAGCTGCCCGCGGCGACCGCGAAGACGAGCGCCGTCGCCGCGGTGTTGAGGGCGACGGAGGCGAGGAGCAAGGACCAGCCGCCCGTGACCGGGAGTAGGAAGAACGGCGCGAGCACCCAGCCGGCGAGCGGCCCCTGCGGCAGCCGGTAGTCGGCGTACGCCCATTGACCGAGGCTCGTGCGCAGGCCCGCCTGGTAGAAGATCAGGCCGTCGTCGCACAGACTGACCCGGGCGGCGAGCGCGGCGGCGAGCGCGGCCAGGACCAGCCACGGCCAGGGACGGGCACCGTGCCGCGTCCACATCGACGTTCGCGCCGCGACCGGCGCCGGTGCGTCCGTCACGGCTCGGTGTACTCCACGCGCAGTTTCATCGCCTTCAACACCGGCTTGAGGGCGAGCTCGTCCGTAAGCGACGCCGAGGCGGCGCCGCCGCCGCGAAATTTGTCGTAATCGAAGCCGAACGTTCCGACCGAGTCGAAGGTCTCGCTCACCTTGTAGCTGCGCTGCGCGGCGCGCAGCGTCGGCACGGCCGACGCCGGGTCGATCTCCTGGAAGCCGCTCTGCAAACCGAAGTCGAGCCAGGCCTGCGTCTTGACCTCGAAGGGCGCGCCGGCCGTCGGGATGATCGCGCGGCCGAGGGCCGTCTGCTTCTTCATCCAGCTCGACCAGAGCCGGTCGATGTTGCAATGGTGCATCCAGAAGATCGGGTCGCGCGGCGACAGGAACGACACCATGTCCCCGGTCTGGCCGCCGACCCAGACGTGCGTCGAGTCGTGCGGCATGGATTCGATCAGGCCTTCGCTCGTCTGATGCGGGTCGCGCGGCTGCGTCGCGCGGCCGGAGCCGATCTGGATGAAGTCGTTGGCGTCCATGATGAGCCGCATCGGCGCCTCGCCGACGTTTTGCGGCAGGAGCCGGCCGGCCGGCGAGCGCGCGGCGGTGCTGCGGCGCTGCCAGAAGAGCCCGCCGCCGGCGAGCGCCTCGGGCGGCATGCGGTTTTGGCCCGGGCCGTCCCATTCCCAATAGGGGAGGGCGAAGTCGGCCTTCCCGGAGACCTTCGCGATCACGTTCTCGAAATGGTCGAGGTAGACGCGGTGCCAGGGCAGGAAAAACCAGTTCCGGTGCGGACAGAAGTTCTGGTGGATCGAGGCGAGCCCTTCCCACACGGCCTTGCCTTGCGGCGTCGACTGCAGGGTCTTGACTGCCAGCGCATAGGCCTCGACGTCGGCGCGGGCGGCGGGATCGAAGATGCTGCGGCGGAGGCGCGGCGGGCGCGCGGCCGGCGCCACGCCCGCCGCCGGGGCCGCGAGGTCGCGGTCGGCCGGGGGCTCGTCGCGAAGCTCGCGGAGCGCGGCGCCGTCGCCAGACTTGCACCCCGGGTGCGGCGCGAGCGCCACGCACAACGCGAGCGCGGAAAGGAGCCGGGTCCGGATCGCCATGGTGCCCTCGGAGGAAGGGGTCCTGGAGTGTTTCCAGAAGGTTACCACTCGACACCGGTGGCGTATCGCCTTTTTAACCAAAGGCTTTCCTTGGGCTTTCCAATTTCAGCTAAGCCTTTGACCGCGGGCCGTCGATCGCCTCTCTTTGACCAAGAACTGCCAGGTCTATCGGATGATACTGGTATTTACCGGCACCCTGCGCGGCTGCCAGGGGAAGGTCGCAGCCAACGGCGTGCTCGCGAAAACCCCGTAAGGATCGTGAGCGCGGGAACCGGCGCGGGCACAGAGGTCGACGACGTGCTCCTC
The DNA here is from genome assembly GCA_043786345.1 of Pseudomonadota bacterium. Classification (GTDB taxonomy): domain Bacteria; phylum Bdellovibrionota_B; class Oligoflexia; order Oligoflexales; family CAIYRB01; genus JANOTL01. The sequence goes on along the minus strand of JAYVWD010000069.1, from coordinate 2,476 downwards.
CCGCCTCGACGTCCAGGTCGTAAGCCCCGCGACGGGCGGCTGGGCGTCGGGCTCTAAGTTCGAGTCCCGCCGCGCCGCCTGCGTGCGGCCGTAACGCGCGGGCCCGGATGCGCTCCATCCGGGCCCGCGGCGCGCGCCCGGGCCGTCAGAGCCCGAGGAGGTAGTACTCCGCGTCGGCGGGGCCGGCCAGGACGCGGATCTCCTCGGCCGTATAAAACCCCCGAAACCGCGGCGAGGCGGGGTCGACGACGCTCCGCGCCAAGGTTTCCATCGGCACGCGCTCCAGGAGGCGAAGCACCACCTCGACCGGCTGCGCCAAAGCCGCAACACCCCATCCGAAAGCCGCCATCCCGGCCGCGAGCGAAAGTAGTTTCATGTCCCCCTCCGAAGAAAATCGCAGGTTGATATGGGGCTAGCAGTGCCTGAAGTCCCGGGGCATTGCAAGAAATCCGGCGCTTGAGCCAGGATCAGAAAGTGTGGCTCGCGCGCCCGCGCCGGCACCCTTTCCTGTTACCAGACCAGTACTGTTTCGATACCACGCGCCGCTCCAGGCCGTGTCCAGAATTCCTTGCGGATCAAGGCCTTAGACCTGCGACAAAAATGGTACGACGCCTGCAATGTCGCCGGTGAACCCCGATGAAGGAGTTTCCATCCATGTCCCGCATCCTCCGCATCCTGCTCCCGCTTTTCCTGATGCTCGGCGCCACCGGCGCCCAGGCCAGCCCCGGCACCCACTTCTATATGGTGATGTTCGCCGCCGAAGGCTCGCCGAACCAGGCGCGCACTTCGCACGCCTTCGCCACGTTCGTGCGCGAGGACAATGGCGTTCTGACGCAGGAGCTGACGATCAGCTGGCTGCCGGCGCTCGGCTACTTCGGCCCGAACAGCAGCATGCCGTTGCTCCAGATCGTCCCCGGCCGCAACTACTCGCTCGACGAGACCGTCTCGTTGTCGCCCGGGCGCCACGTGAGCTTCTGGGGCCCTTATGAGATCACGCCCCAGCTCTTCTCCCGCGCGCAAGCCCGCGTCGGATATCTGAGAAGCGGCGCGACGTCCTACAAGATGATGGTCCTGCTCCGCAACCTGCGCGGCAATGCGGGGCGCAATCAGCCGGGCGGCGCCATCAACTGCATCATGGCGCTGAGCGACATCGGCGGCTACCTGGACACCGGCACGTCGTGGGGCATCGCCGCGAGCGGCCAGGTCCTGAGCTTCCTCGCGCCGCTGGTGCTGGACGACATCCGCTTCTCCTCCTACGGCCACGACGACATCGCGCAGAAGATGAACCTGCGGTACCGCATCGGCCGCTGACCTTACCCTCGCGCCAACGAGAAAGCCCCGGGTCCGCAAGTGGACTCCGGGGCTCGTTCGTTTCGGCCCGAACGGGCGGGCCGAAAGGGCTCAGCGACGCGCGTACCAGTAGTAGCGGTAGCCGTAGTACGGATAGTAGGAGGAGCCGTAGTAGTCGTAGTAGGACGGATAGCTGTAATTGTAATAGTACGGATATCCGTAGCCATAGTAGTAGCTGTAATAGGGCGAGTAGGTGTTGTAGTAGTTGTAGTACCAGTTGGTGCCGTACCAGTTATTCCAGCCGTACCACCAGCTCTTCGATCCGTCGACCGTCTGATCCTGGACGATCCGGTCCTTCAGGATGGCCTGACCCGCGTTGAAAGCCTCCGCATAATCCGCTGGCGCGTCCCGGCCGGTATTCGTGATCAGCCGCATCTCCGCCAAGACCGTATTCTCTTCGCCGTTCTCCTTGATCGGCACCTTGATCATCACCGCGTCCGAGGCCTGGACGCCTTGCGTGTACTGCTGGCTTTCCTGCGTGCCTTGCGCGCCCTGATTGCCGCCGACGTTCGACGCCAGCGCCGCGGGCGCCAGCGCCAGCGCTACTGCAGCAAGAGCGCCATGGAACCAAGAGTTTTCGAATTTCATGGGGGGATCTCCTTTCCGTTGTGAAGGTGAATGACCGCGCCGGAACGCGCGTTACTCCCGCTGCTTACACCCCTATTTCGCGGGCGTAAACGGTGCATCGCCGCGCTCGGGAATGTCCCGACGAGACGCGAGTCAAGTTCGCGGCATGAAGTGAGCCGTCAGAGCAGCTCGTAAAAATGGACGCCGATCGCGGGCGCGACACCGGTGACGTTGGTCAAGCGCGAGAGGTGGCCGACGCGCCACGCCATCTCTGGCGCGAGCCCGACGCTGCCGACTCTGAACTCGTAGCCGATGCCGCCGAGCGCGGTCCAGCCGTAGCGGCGACCGCCGGCGCCGCGCGGGTCGAGCGTCGCCTGATACAGGCCGGCGCGCAGGAAGCAGCCAAGGACCTCGGGGAGGAGGCGCGGGAAATATTTCGCCTCGGCGCCGAGGTGCACGAGCCGGATACGCTCCGCGAACCCCGGCGGCGGCGTGCCGGCGCTCAAGGTCGCGAGGAGCGGGCTGCCCGCGAGCCCGACGGAATAGTGGAACGGCTCCT
>JAYVWD010000068.1:0-10807 GCA_043786345.1 Pseudomonadota bacterium | reverse complement strand
GACGCCTCGGAAGCCGCCCGCATGACGAGCAAATTCGTCGCGACCGCGGCCGAGCTCAAATATCATCCCGTCACCGTCCAGTTGATCGACGAGCGCTCCGTCGTCGCCGACAACCGCATCTTCCCGGTCGGCCACGCGCAGGTCCGGGTGGTCGGCACCGAGTTCTCGGCGCGCTCCGACGACAGCGGCAAGCTGACGATCCGCGACATGCCGGCGAGCGCCCGCTTCCTCGTCGCCATCGACGACCCGAACGGCGGCGCGCGCCCCGCGATGGTCGAACTCGACTCCCGCGCGGAAGCCAAGGGCACGCAACGACTGCGGCTGATGCGCTCCTTCACCTTCGAGGCTTACGCCGAAGCGGCCGGCACTGCGCAAGACGCGGCGCTCGGCTCGCTTTGCGCCAACATCACGGATCTGGCCGACGGCGTCCGCATCGCGGCCCCGGGGATTTCGATCGAGCTCGACACGACCGCCGAAGGCCCCTTCTACTTCAACCAGTACGGCTTCCTCGACCGCTCGATGCACGCCTCGGGCGTCGACGGCCGCGCCTGCTTCTTCAACGTCGCGCCGGGCCCCATGGCGGTCACCGCCTACGAAGGCGAGGCCGTCGTCGCGACGGTCCCGTTCGCCGCCTTTGCCGGCCGCCATGTGGAAGAGGACCTGCCCCTCGGCAAGGAGCAGCACCTCGTGACCCGACTCGCCTCGGTGGCGACCGCGCACGAGCAGCTCAGCGCCGACCCGCGCATCGCGGGCCGTCTCCAGTCCGTCGAGATGATCGACCTGATCCCGCTCGGCCAGCAGAACCCGATGATGCAGCTCGCCTCGGGCCTCGTGTCGACCAGCGACGCACTCCTCGACGCCCACGGCCGCGTCCACGCTTTCGCGCAGGCCGCGGAGTTCGAGCCCACGGTCTATTCGTACATGGCCGGATCCCGCGCCTCGGTCACCCCGCTGATCCCGCGCGGCTTCGTCGAGGACATGTCGATCTACGCCCAGGTCACCCACGACCCGAGCTTGGGCGTCGTCCTCGCCGACTACGCGCACCCGCAGTCGACGGTCGATCAATCGGTCTCGATGCACCTCGTCGATCAATACGGAACCGACACCGGCGACGGCTGGTATTTCAGCGACGCGCCGAACACCAAGGCCATCTTCTTCAACGTCCCGGCCGGCACGTACACGCTGCTGATCGAGACGAAGGACCAGTACTGGCTCGCGGCCGACACCGTCACGGTTTACAACGAAACGGTCTCGTACGCGCGCCTCGGCGCCGGACTGAGCTATCGCCCCTGAGGCGCCGTGGAAATTTCGCAGAAAAACGGCGTGTACTTCCTCTCGGGTCGCCTGGACGAGTTCTCCGACTTCAACCCGCTCGAGAAAGTGGCTCCGCCGCTCAAGCTCAACATCGGGCGCGTCAGCTCGATCAACAGCGTCGGCGTGCGAAAGTTCCTGGCGTTCACGCTCGGTTGGTCGCCGAAGCCGTTCGAATTCTATGAATGCACGCCCGAGTTCATCGCGAACGTGAACGTGATCCCGCAGATGCTCGGCAAATCCGCGGACGAGACCCAGATCAAGACCTTCTACGTGCCGTTCAGCTGCGAAGTCTGCAAGCGCGTCGAGAACGTGCTGTTCGACCGCGCGATGATCGCGAAGAATGACGACGGCGACGTCGTGCTGCCCGAGAAGCGCTGCACGAAGTGCGGCGAGAACCTCGACCTCGACGTGGAAAAGAACGAGTTCTTCATGTTCCTCAGCGCGTAAGTGCTTCGAGATTGACGTCCATGAGCTCGTAATGGCCGGGCTTCTGATGGGTCAGCCAGCGCCCGAGCACGAGCGCGCCCTCGGCGAAGAGCTGGCGCGAGAACGCCCGGTGCGCCAGCCGGACCTCGTCGTGGTCGCCGATCAGCCGGACCTCGTGCTCGCCGAACACCCCGCCGCCGCGGACCGAGCTGATGCCGATCTCGTTGGGGCCGCGCTCGCCGGCGCGGTTGAAGACGGGCGTCAAGGTCTTGACGCTCCCGTGGACGGCGTCGGCCAGGAGCTTCGCGGTCCCGCTCGGCGCGTCTTTCTTATGGCGGTGATGCGTCTCGGTGATCTCGATGTCGTAGTGAAGGTCCGTCAGGGTCCGCGCCAGCGTCTGGGCCGTCTTGGCGACGACGAGGAGGCCCACGCTGGTGTTCGGGGCCAAAAGCAGGGAGTGCCCCGCCTTGTCGGCGAACGTGCGCCAGAGGCCCTGGGAATCGGCCTGAAGGCCGGTCGTGCCGACGAGGATCGAGCGACGCGCCAGGCCCTTTGCCGAAAGGAACGCGTCGAGCAGCTGGGAGTTGCCCGCGGGCGTCGAGAAATCGAGGTAGAGGTCGGCCGCGTGCAAGTCGACCGGCGCGCTCTCGTCGCTGCCGCCGGCGAAGACGAGGTCCTTGCGCGAGGCGAGGGTCTTTTTGAGCTCCTGGCCCATCCGTCCCGAGATGCCATGGATCCAGACGCGTGTCATTTAAGCACCTCAAGCTGCGCCCTGGCAGCCGCCAATGTGGACTCGATTATCTTGTAGTTTTCAGATGTTACCGGCGCAAGCGGGGCGCGGACGGTGTTTTTGCAGAGCCCCATCTGCGCGAGCGCGGCCTTGGCAGGGCAGGGATTCACCTCGCAAAAGAGCACGTCGATCGCCGGGAGCAGCGCCTCGTGCCAGGCGCGCGCCTTCTTCAGGTCGCCGCGGAAAAAGGCCTCGGTGAGCGCCACCATCTCGCCCGGGAAGACGTTCGAGACGACGCTGATGATGCCGCTGCCGCCGACGGCGAGGCTGCCGAGGTAGGTCGGGTCGTCGCCCGAAAGGAACGGCAATTTGGCTTTCATCAGGGCGCGCGAGAAGTAGGCGACGTCGGCGCTCGCCTCTTTCACCGAGCCGACGCCCTTGACCTGGCAGATCGCGGCGAGCTGGTCCACGGAGAGGAACTGCGCCGTGCGGCCGGGCACGTGGTAGACGCACAGCGGCACCGTTACCGCGGCAGCGATCAATTGGTAGTGGTTGACGAGGCCGGCAAGCGACGGCTTGTTGTAGGGCGGCGTCACGACCAGCAGGCTGTCGGCGCCGGCGTCCTCGGCCAGGCGCGAAAGCTCGATGGATTGGCGGGTGTTGTTGTCGCCGGTGCCGGCCATGACGCGCACGGCGGGCCCGAGCGTCGCGCGGGCGCGGCGGATGAGCGACAGCTTCTCCTGGACGGAAAGGGTCGGCGACTCGCCGGTCGTGCCGGAGATGACGACCCCGGAGACCCCGGCTTTTTCCTGGGCGCCGAGGAGCTTGTCGAAGGCGTCCCAGTCGATCTCGAGGTCGTCCCGGAACGGCGTCGCAAGCGCCGTCCAGACGCCGTGGATGCCGTTAAGGTCTTTGCTTGGGCGGCTCATTCGGCACTCCCGGAAGTTTGGGCGCCTCGCGGAACGGAATGTCCGGGCGAAGCTCGACGACCTCGCTTGTCGGCCGCGTCTTGAGGCCGCAGCCGGAGGCGGCCAGGACGACGAGCGCCAGGAGGCCGAGCTCGGCAAGGCTCTTTTTGAAGCGTTCGGCGAGCTTTTTGGCGCGGGCCATCGTCTCGGCTTTCTCGGCCGCGGCCTCGCTCATCATGGAGCGGTCCTTCGCCAGCCTTTGCAGCGTCGCGAGCGCCTCGCCCGACAGCGCCGGGTGGATCCTCGAAAGCTCGCCGGGAATCAGCTGGTCGGCGGTGACGTGCTGCTCCTCGACGTAGCGGAAGAGGCTTTCCGTCGCGCTCCAGGCGGCCTTCGTGCCGATGCCGGTCGCGATCAGATCGGTGACGATGCGGCGTTTAGCGGCTTCGGGGAAGGGCCCGGGGGTCTCCGGCGCGCCCGTGCCGATGGCGGCAAGGCTCGCCCTGGCGACGGACTGGAGCGCGAGGTTGACGGTTTTTAGACTGGCGATGAGGCTCCGGCGGCGGACCTCCCAGTCGACGAGGCTCTCGGAGATCGGCAATTCCAGGGTTTGAAGGCGCTGACACTCGGCTGTGAGGGCCTCGCAGGCGAGCGCCGTCGCGTAGCCGTGCCCGGTGCGGCCGACCGCCTCGGCGACGCCTTGCGCGGCTTCGGCGAGGGTCAGGAGCGCGGTCGCGAGCTTGCGCTTGGCGGCGCGCTCGCTCAGGCCCGGGAGGGAATGGTGCGTCAAGCCCTTGAAGGCCAGGGCTTTGGCGAGGGCGACGTCAACCGCGGTGTCGCGCGGCGTGCCGCCGGCCATGGCGTGGGCGTGCATGTCGGAGAGCTCGGCGCTGACGGTGTCGAGCGTCTGGCACGCCTCGGCGAGCGCCTGGGAAAAGTCGATGATCAGGGTCGAATAAAGCGCGTGCTTCTGCGGCTTGCCGGCGCTGGAGAGCGTGACCGGCCGGTTGAAGTTGAGCTCGGCCTTGCGCACCAGGGACTGCCCGAACTCCGCGAGCAGGTGTCGGGTGTCGCCAAGGCCCGAGCGCAGGGAGTGGCGGAGCAGGTTGAGGCAGAGGTTGATCGTGCCGTACCGCGCCCGCAGGACCGAGAGGAAGTCGGCGTTGACGCGGTCGAGCTCGAGGAGCACCGGCCGGTCGCGGCTTTCGGTGCCGCTGGTGATGGCGCTGAGGGTGACGCGTAGCTCGTCGACGTCCTTGCCGGACAGCAGGTTTTCGGTGGAAAGCGCGCTCGCGGCCGAGGTCAGGAAGTCGACGACGGCGGCGTTGTCCAGCCGCTGGTGCGCGTTGCCGTCAAATCCGAGCTCGAGCATCGCGCCCCCTGCCGAAGGTGGTTAGAAGTGAAACGCCGCGAAGGTTTGGAGGACGAAGTCGTTCACCGGCTTTGTGGTCTTGTCGACCCGCCAGGCGGTGCCGGGCAACGCCGCGCCCATCGCCGCGCCGAGGTCCGCCTCGCGGCCGACCCGGTAAGTGTAGGCAAAGTCGAGCTCGTAGCCCAAGCTCTTGCCGAAGAAACCGGCCGGCCGGGAGTTGAGGGCGCGCGTTCCCTCCTGCGAAGGGGGCAGCGCGGGATCGTTCGTGGGGTTGGCATTATGAGCGGCCCTCTTCTCGATTTCGACCCGCTCCGTGTCGGTGATCGTGGTGTTGTTGAGGGTGGCGGTGATGAGCTTCGCCTCGATGTTGCCGATACCCATGCTTTCGTAGCGGTAGCCGGTGGCGAAGACCGTGGCGTTCTCGACCCGAGACGGGTTGAATTGGCCGTCGACGATCATCTTGTCCTGTTGTGGGTGTTGGTTGAAAAGGAGCAGCGCCGGCTTGTAGTTGCGGTTGAAGGCCATGGCGTTCACCTTGTCGTTGCGCGTTTGCGGATCGACTTTGTAGCCGTCACCGTCGGAGTCGCCGGGAGCGTAGGCGTAATCGAGGAAGATAGCGTGCCTGGAGGCGTCGCCCTTGTTGTATTCGGCCGGGCCGATCGCGGCGCCCGAGCGGGAGATGGTCCAATCGAGCTCGCCGGCGATGCCGATCGAGGCGAGCTTGTTTACCGCAGAAGCGCCGCCTTCGAGGCCCAGTCCGCCATAGTAGCGCCAGTTCGGGTCGCCGGATTTGCCCATGCGGAACAGGATTTCGTTGCGCAGAGACAGGTCCGCGAAGAAGAACCCCGTGTAAAGATCGAGGTATTTGAGGTCGGTACTGGAGCCGCCGTCGCCGCCGCCACCGGGTTTGTTCAGCTGGCGCGAGGTGATCTGCGCGAAATAAACGCCGACTTGTTTGGTGAAGGCGGCGCCGGCGTTGGCCTTGCGGTCGTCGTACTGGATCGTGAAGAAGTATTGGTCGAGGTCGTCGCCGCTGTCGGCGGGACCGAAGTTGCGGGTCGAGGTTGCCTGGTCTTTCGGGTCGGCCTCAGCGCCGCTTTCCTGGAGCTTGTCGTAGCCGACCGTGAGGCCCAGGGTCTGCGTCTTTTGGATGTTGATGTCGCAGGTGACGCCGTCGAAGGTGCTGGCGTCGGTGGCGAATGGCTTGGAGCCGCTGTCGAGGAAGATCCCGAGGCCCCAGTCGCGGCCGCGCCGGCCGGCTTCGACGATGCAGTAGTCGAAGGCGTAGCGGACGTAGGCCTTCGTGACCTGCGGGATATAAGGCTTATAGTGCGGCTCGCTGCTGTCCTGGTACTCGCAGGGCGTGCCCTTTTCCGGGGAAGCCGGGTTTTTCTGGGAGTCCTTGCAGTTGCGCGGGTCGGGCTTGTCGCCGAGGTAGGCGTTGCGCGGGTCGTCAAACAGGTGGAACTCGAGGAAGAGGCTCGACTGGTCGTTGACGCGGGCCTCGCCCTTGAGGCGGAAGCTTTGCTCGATCGCCTGGAACGTCCCCGTATTTTTCTGGAAGCCGGGCGCGGTCTGGGTCTCGCCGCGGAGCGCGTAGTGCCCGTCGCCGTCGACGAAGAAGGCGCTTGCGGACGTCGCCGTAAGTAGGAGCGCCGGGACGGCGAGCAGAAGGCAGCGGGGCGTGGTCATGAGCGCAGGTCCTTTAATCGGTTCAGCGACAGAAACAGAGGATAACCTCAGGAGATTGCCATACTGACGCCGCCTGCTCAACAAGTGTGAGGGGGCGAGTCCCATGAGAGACAGGAACTTGGCGCGCGGGGCCCTCAATCTTCGCTCGTGTCGCTTCCCGCGTCGTCCAGGGGCCACTTGACGCGGCGGATCGAGCGGCAACGACCCGTGTCCTCGTCGATGTCGGCGACGATGGCGTACATCCAGGGGTCGCCGGTCGCCGGCTCGAGCTTCTTTTTTTCGCCGGTCACGAGGCGCGCGATGGCGGCCTCCTTCTTCATCCCGATCACCGAGTCGTAGGCGCCCGTCATGCCGAGGTCGGTGCAGAAGCCCGTGGCGCCGCCGAGGATCCGCTCGTCGGCCGTCGGCACGTGCGAATGCGTGCCGTAGACGAGCGAGGCGCGGCCCTTTAAGTACCAGCCGAGCGCCTGCTTCTCGCTGGTGGCCTCGGCGTGCATGTCGACGATCCGGATGCGGACGTAGGACGGGACGCGGTCGAAAAGGCGGTCCACCGCTTTGAAAGGGCAGCGGTTTTCGCCGTACATAAAGGCTTTGCCGATCAAATTCACCACGGCGAAGCTCTGGCCGTTTTTGGCCGTGATGATCTTGAGGCCATGCTCCTCGTTGTCCACGTTCGCCATGTTCGCCGGCAGGATCATACGGTCCGCGGTCCCCATGAACTCGTAGATCTCGCGCTTGTCGTGCCAGTGGTTGCCCATGGTGACGGCGTCGACCCCAAGCGGGCCGACCATCTCGTCGTAGATCTTCTTGGTCAGGCCGTAGCCGCCGGCGGCGTTTTCGCCGTTTACCAGCACGATATCGGGCTTGAACTCCTCGCGGGCGCGCGGGAGGAGCCGGTCCAGACACCGCCGGCCGGCCTTCCCCATCACGTCGCCAATAGCGAGAATCGTCGTCATCGAACCCTTACTTCGCGGTATCCGCCGAGCGGCTTTCCCGGACCACGGTCACCCGGACCTGGCCTGGAAAGGTGATTTCCTGGCGGAGCTTCGAGGCGATGTCGTTGGCGAGGTCGCTGACCTCGCGGTCGCTGACGCCCGACGGCGTGACCATCGCCCGGACTTCGTTGCCCGCCTGCATGACGTAGGCGTCATCGATACCCTTGAACTCTTTCACCAGCTTTTCCATGTCCTCGAGGCGCGTGAGGTAGGTCTCCATCACCTCGCGGCGAGCGCCCGGGCGGCGCGCGGATAGCTGATTCGCCGTGTGCAGGACGACGGCGTAAGGGCTGGCGTGCGAGATGTCGTCGGAATGATGAAGGCGGATCGCCTCGACCACCTCGACCGACTCGTCGAATTTCGCGCAGAGCTCGGCGCCGATCGTCGAGTGGTGGCCTTCCGTCTCCTGATCGACGGCCTTGCCGATGTCATGTAACAGGCCGGCACGTTTGGCTTTTTTGATGTTGAGGCCCATCTCGCCGGCCATGATGCCGCAGATGTGGGCGGTCTCGACGACGTGCTGAAGGACGGTCTGCATGCCGGTCGACCGGTACCGCAGGCGGCCGAGCAGCTTGATCAGCTCCGGATGGACGTCGGTGATGCCGACGTCAAAGGCGGCCTGCTCGCCGTTTTCCCGGATGATCGTGTCGAACTCGCTTGTGACGCGCTTGGCCGTCTCGTCGATGCGGGCCGGGTGGATGCGTCCATCGCCGATCAGCCGCTCGAGCGTGATCTTGGCGATTTCCCGGCGGATCGGGTTGAAGCAGGAAATGATCACCGCCTCGGGCGTGTCGTCGATGATCAGGTCGACGCCGGTCGCCTGCTCGATCGCGCGGATGTTGCGGCCTTCGCGGCCGATGATGCGGCCCTTCATGTCGTCGCTCGGGAGCGAGACGACCGAGATCGTCGAGTCGCTGACGTATTCGCCGGCGACGCGTTGGATGGCGAGCGAGACGACGGAGCGCGCGCGCTCTTCGGCGTCCTGGCGGGCCTGTTCCTCGATCGCGCGCAGCTTCTCGCGGGCCTGGACGCGGACTTCGTCCTCGAGCGAGCGCATGAGCTCGCGGCGGGCCTCGTCTTGCGACATCTTCGCGATGTTTTGCAGGGTGCTCCGCGCCTTCTCGACGGCGTCGTTGCACTCGAGGTTGAGGCGCTGGTAGTTCTGCTCGTCCTTCTTGAGCTTTTGCTCGAGACCGGTGAGCTCACCCTCGCGCTTCTCGACCACTTCGAGCTTTTTCTCGAGGACCTGCTCGCGCTGTTTGATCTTGGTCTCGAGCTTCGAAATCTCGGCGCGGCGGTTCTTCGCCTCCTCCTCGAATTTCGTGCGGCTCGAGCGGCTTTCGTTCTTTGCCTCGGCGAGGGCTTGTTTTACGAGGTCGTCGGCTTCGCGGCGCGCGTCTTCGCGCACCTTTTTGGATTCGGTCTCGGCCTTTTCGAAGGCCGCCGCCAGCTGCTTCTTGTGAAGAAACGCGCCGACAAACACCAACCCAATGACGACACCGACGATCGCGACGATCGTCGAGACGGCCATGTCCACTCAGAGACTCCTTTCAGCGCCCGGGCCTAAACAACAAAACAGCGGAGGGCCGGGGTGTAATCTATCCGTATGATAAGATAGACAGAATATAAGGAATATGAGGGGTGCGCAATTAAAACGAAAGCCCCGGAGCCGAAGCCCCAGGGCCATTCGCAGCGTGCCTGAGAAACAGACCCGATTACTTGTTGGTGCTGAGCGTGAACTCGGCGCGGCGGTTCTTAGACCAAGCCGACTCGTCGTGGCCGTCAGCGGCGGGCTTCTCTTCGCCGTAGCTGATGGTCGACAGGCGGCCGGCGTCGACGCCGAGCTGACCGAGGTAGTTCTTCACGCTTTGGGCGCGACGCTCACCGAGGGCGAGGTTGTACTCGATCGAGCCGCGCTCGTCGCAGTGACCCTCGATCTGGACGACCGTGTTCTGGGCTTGCTTGAGGTGGTCCGCGAGCCCCGTGAGGCGGCCTTGCGCGTCAGAGTTCAGCGTGTAGTCGTCAAACGCAAAGTACACGGTTTGAGCCGCGAACGTCTCGACCGGCTTCGGCGCTTCGGGCGGTGGCGTCGGCTGGGTAGCCGTATCCGTCTTGACCGGCTCTTCAGTCGGCGGTTGGTCTTCGGTGCAGGCCGCGCCCGCGAAACCCAACATCAGCGCCATAACAGCCAGTACACGCTTCGATTTCAGCAACATGTTCTCGTTCTCCCAACCGATCAGTCTAAATTGATAATTATCTCTGTGGACCCATCTCCCAGAGACATAACCAATGAAATAGCCATGCCGTCGCGACATTGCCCTCATGAGGCCGAAATGGCAAGAGTATTTTAAGCCGACGGGAAACCCGCACGGGACCCGCATATGATTTTACGAAGACATGATACCATTAACCATTTCTTGTATTTACGTCCTTGGCCAGGGCGTATTGAGCACCCGAAAAGCTGCCGCTGCTCATGAAGATAACCGCGTCGCCGGCTTTCAACTCGCTCTTAAGACCGGTGAGGAGCGCGTCATTCGTCGGAAAGGACGTCGCCTTCGGGCCGATCGCCGAGCGGAGCTGCTCGATGCTCATGCGACCTTCTTCGGGAATGCGCTTGTCGAGCGGGCATTCGCCGATGAAGACGCGGTCGGCGAGGACGAGCGTCTTGGCGTAGTCCGCCTGGAAGACGTTGCGGCGCTGAGTCGCGCTGCGCGGCTCGAAGGCGATGATGAGGCGTTTTCCCGGGAAGGCGCTGCGAAAGCCCTCGATGACGTGTTTTACCGCGGTCGGGTGGTGGGCGAAGTCTTCGTAGACCTCGATGCCGCCCTTGTTCGCGAGCAGGTCGAGGCGGCGGGCCACGCTCTTGAAATCCTTGATCGCGCGGACGATGCGGGCCGCATCCGGCTTGGATTTCAGGTCGCCCGCGAGCGCCGCGTTGTCGAGGAGGGCCAGGACCATGGCGATGTTCGCGAGGTTGTGGCGGCCCGAAAGGCCGGTCTCGATCGCGAGCTCGCCCCAGCTGCGGGTCTTGAGGCGCGCCTGCCAGAGCTGGAGGCCGCCTTTATCCTGGCCCGCCTGGTGGGAAAGCACCCGGACCTCGGCGTCCTTGTAGTCCCCCATCGTCGCGACGCGGGTCACTTTCGGGGTTAAGCCCATGCGGTCGACCACGCGCGCGATCCCGGCATCGTCCATGTTGGCGACGATCTTCGCGGGATCGTCGACAATGTTCATCAGCTTTTCGAATTGCGCCTCGATGGCCTCGACGTCCGGGTAGATATCCGCGTGGTCGTACTCGAGGTTGTTCGCGATCAGGTGCTTGGGGCGGTAGTGCAGGAATTTGGGGCCTTTGTCGAAGAAGGCGGTGTCGTAT
>JAYVWD010000067.1:0-3920 GCA_043786345.1 Pseudomonadota bacterium | reverse complement strand
CACGCTTTCGGCGCGGAGGCGCGCGACGCCGTCGAGCACGCGCGGACGAGCGTCGCGGCTTTGATCGGGGCACGGTCCGACGAGGTCGTCTTCACCTCGGGCGCTACCGAAGCGAACAATCTCGCGCTAAAGGGCATCATGGCGGCGAGTCCGGGACGCCATATCGTAACGGTCGTGACCGAGCACAAGTCGGTGCTCGAAACGAGCCAATACTTGGCCACCCAAGGCTGCGCTCTGACGCTTCTCGGGGTCGATGGCGTCGGCCGTTTCGATCTCGAGGAGCTTGTGGCGGCGCTGCGGTCGGGACGCGGGGGTCGACATCGCACGGGCGTTCTATCGGTCATGGCCGCGAACAATGAGATCGGCACCCTCCACCCGATCCGGGCCGTCGCGCGCGCCGCCGGGGTTTGCGGCGTCCCCGTTCACGTCGACGCGGCTCAGGCTGCGGGGCGAATTCCGATCGACGTCGATGCGTGGGGCGTCGCCTGCGCCAGCTTCTCCGCTCACAAACTGTATGGCCCGAAGGGGGTCGGCGCCCTTTACATCAGAGGCCGAAGCCGCGGCGGCGTCCCGCTCGTTCCGCAAATGCACGGCGGCGGCCAGGAAGGCGGCTACCGCTCGGGGACCCTGCCGGTTTCGCTCATTGTCGGCTTCGGGAAGGCGGCGGAAATCGCGCGCGCCGAGCTCGCGCCGGAAGCGGCACGCCTGACGCGGCTTCGGGCGAGGTTGCTCGCGGAGTTCCGCGAAGCGATGCCCTCGTGCCGCGTAAACGGCGACCCGAACGCGATGCTCCCGGGAAATCTGCACATGTCGTTTTCCGCCGAGGACATTGATGCCGTGCGGCGCGCGCTCGCGCCTGCCGCCTACTCGGCCACGTCGGCTTGCTCGGCCGCGCGGGACGGCCCGAGCCATGTGCTCTTGGCGATCGGCCTCGGCAGGGCTGCGGCTTTGTCCTCCGTGCGGCTCGGGCTCGGGCGCGGAACCAGCGACGCCGAGATCGAGGCGCTTCTCGCGGAGATCCGCCGCGCGCGTCCGCCTCGTCGGGCGCCCGCCCGCAGCGGTGGGGGCGCCTTTTCGGCGAAAAACGTCAACTAAAGCACCGGTTCCGCGGTGAAAACGCCCCGCCTTCAAGTCAAATCCCGGCCGGCCGCAATCGCTGGGCGCGCCGGCGAATCAAGGCGCACCATTGACTTGAAAAAGCGCCCGCAGTTCGGTCGCCAGATAATTACTTTCGTGCTGGTCGCAGTTCTTCGGTGAAATCAATAGAATTTTGTGGGAACCCGCCTTCGCCGACGCGCCGAGATCAAGCTCGGCGAGCGCTCCGCCCCGCGCCCTGTTGGCGACGCGCGCTGGCAAAACGGCCGCAATCGCCCCGTCGACGGCCATGGCCCGGAGGGCCTCGAAGCTCTCGCTGACGATCGCCGGCTTGGGCAGCTTGAGCGCCCGCAAATAGCGGGCGAAGTACCGAGGATGCCCCTCCTTTGCCGGCGAAAGCGTGCCGAGCCACAACTCGTCGAGGGCCGCGCGGCCGCGTCCGGCCAACGGATGCTTCGCCGCTACGTACACGCCGAGTCGATCTTCAGCCAACGGCAGGACGAACAGCCCCTCGGTCGAATCCAGCTCCGTCGTGACGGCCATGCAGAGCTCGCCCTTTCGGACGAGTCTGACGAGGTCTCCCGACCGTCCGATCCTGATCGTCAGATGAAGCGCGGGAAACACCGCCTTGAGCCGGCGCGTCAGCGCCGGAAGGACGCTTATCGCGAGGCTCTCGTAGCTTCCGAGATCGAGACTGCCCATTGCCGGCACCTCGGCATCGGGCGGATTGACGTCGTCGGCGAGATCGTCGAGCGTCCGCAGAACGGGCTTCACCCTGGCGAGCAGGGAAACGCACGCCGGAGTCGGGCGTACGCTTCCGAGCTCACGCACGAGCAGCGGGTACCCGAAAATACCCTCGAGCGTCGAGACCGTCTGAGAAAGGGCCGACTGTGTCACGTGGGCCCGCGCGCTCGCCGCCTTGAAACTGCCCGTCTCGACCAGGAGATCGAGGGTCGCCAGCTTCGGCAGGTGCTGATAGAGGGTGCGCTTCATCGTCTTTTCATCACCTTGGCCGCCGCGTCCAAGGTTCAAGGCACAGGTGCGCGGCGGCGCGACTGATTGGTCCAAGATCATAGCTCTTTTCTCAGGAAAACTAAAGGCCCGCTCGCGGCCGCTCCTAGTCGAGAACGGCGACGACCGGGCAGTTCACCAAAATGCCCGTCGAGCCGAAGGTCCCACCGCCCGGTCCGGTCAGCTGGCCCGCAGCGACGGCCTCGAGAAACTGGCCTTCGCTCGTGAGGCGGTGGCGCTCGCCGGCGAGGATCGCACGATCGCTCCAGGCCCCAAGGTGAAGGTCCCAGAGGGGGCTGTAGCCGTCCGAGGCGCCCGGCAGCTGGTCAAGGACGTTGAGCGGCGACCCCTCGCCGCTGAGCGCGCTGTCGAAGCCTTGGCGCTCAGCGTTGGTCGCGCCCGTCGCGCCGTTCGCGACCGCATAAATGTTTAGCTCCGCCCCCGTGCCGTGGAGGTTGTCGAGGGCTGGCGCGTGGGTCGCCGCCTCCATCGTCGCCGCCATCGGGTTGTTCGCGTCAAAGCTCAGATAGACGAGCGACTTCCCGTCGGCGAAGCCGTGACTCAGGCGCACGGTCACCTCGCCTTTTTCAGGGCAGATCCGGGCGACGCGGTCATGAACTTTGTCGTAATCGACCGAGCCGTCACAAAAGCCGATGGCCGATGCCGGGACATCGAAGGCGACAATGGGAGCATTATAGACGACGGAACGACCACCGAGATGCCCGACGACAAAGGGGCTGTAATTCCGGTCGGCGACCGCCCCCGCAGAAAAGGCCTTCGGCGGAAAGGGATGCGGCGCGTCGCCCGGCGTTAACGAGCGCCGCGGCGAGAAATCGACCGTACCCGCCGCGAAGACGAAAGTGTCGCTGGCGTCGACCTCGGCGCGACGGCTTCCCGCCACGTTCGCCGCCGCGGACAGCTCCGGAGCATAGGCGAGGCCGCGCCGTTCGGCCTCGGCGCGGTCATCGGTATCGGTCAGGACGAACCAAACTTTCCGCCCGTCGGCCAGCGCTCCTTCGTGGAGCGGAAGCGTGATCGTGTCGTGCACCAGGTCGAGCGCTCCTTGCAGGAGCACATCCCGTCCGGCGCCCGCGCTCCGAGCGTAGCCTGCGCCCGATCGGCAGAGACCAACGGCGCAGATCAACGCGTACCCACTTTTTTGCCACATGACGCTCTCCTCTTTCGTTTTCCGTTGAGCATGAAAAGATCCAGGTCATGGACGTGATCTATCCGGCGGTGCCCGGCGCAGGAAGCCAAGATCGGATAAACGGCGCGATAAGCGCCTCTAAAGGGGCACGACATCGCTTTAAGAAGCGCTTAAAGACCCGTTAAAGGCAACTTTGATTGGCAACTCCACCGCGAAAAGGGACGCTCTTAGACTCAATTGTGAGAAGAGGAATGACGACATGAATTTGCTCCTTCGAGTTTTTTCCGGAATCGCCTTCATGACGCTCGGGGTCGCCGCGACCGCGGCCAAACAGTTTGAAGCGCTGCCTAAGACATCACCTGCACCCGCGGGCAACCCGTCGACGCCCGCCAAGGTCGACCTGGGTCGGGAACTCTTCTTCGATCCTCGCTTGTCGGCAACGGGATCGATCTCGTGCAACTCCTGTCACAACCTCATGGCGGGCGGCGACGACAACCTGTCGACCTCCGTCGGCGTGAAAGGGCAGACCGGCAAGCGCTCCGCGCCCACGGTCTGGAACTCGGGTATGTTGACGGCGCTTTTTTGGGACGGACGGGCGGCGTCCCTGGAAGACCAGGCGAAGGGGCCGATGGTCAACTCTGTAGAGATGGGCATGTCGAGTCATGAC
>JAYVWD010000066.1:0-2931 GCA_043786345.1 Pseudomonadota bacterium | reverse complement strand
ACACGGCCCACTACACGCGGGTGGCGGCGGTGCGCTTCGAGGGTCTCTGGAATGGTTAGTTCAGCCCCCGGTTTGTTCTGGTCTCCTTCGACCAGGGGGGCCAAGGTTAGGCCCAGAGGGTCTCGCAAAGTGATAAGCTTGGCTATGCGCCGGAGATGTCAAAGACGAAGGTCCTGTCTAGGTGTGCTCCTACCGCTCTTGTTGGCGGCATGCGGCGGACATCACGACGGATCGTCCCGCGAACCAGGACCGGACGGCTGTCCCGCTACGGCAAGTGAGGGCGCGTTACCAAGTTCGCCGCCTGCGGGCACGGACCCCTTTTACGCGAAGTACCTCGACGCCAACGGCATCCCCATCCTCGGCTCGAGCAAGGTCTGCGATCGTGCGCTGCAAGTGGCAGACGAAATCGTCAGCCATCTCCTAGGGCAACGCACCGATGTGACCGGAACACTGGTCGCCAACCACGTCTCGGTTGGTGTCTTTGCTCGTAGCGAGGTGCTAACCGACCTGCCG
Organism: Pseudomonadota bacterium; assembly: GCA_043786345.1. Taxonomy (GTDB): domain Bacteria; phylum Bdellovibrionota_B; class Oligoflexia; order Oligoflexales; family CAIYRB01; genus JANOTL01. The sequence continues at coordinate 2,418 of JAYVWD010000066.1, read as the reverse complement.
AATGAGCACGACTTGGCGGGGGTTTACGTCGATGCCGCCCGAACCCGCAAATTCGACGAGCTCTGCGGCGTGGGCGGTACCAGTGGGCGGCCGACGGCCATCTGTGAGCGCAATCTCATCGGCCTTGACGATCCTTACATGGGCCTGATGAGCGTCCTGATCCACGAATTCGGCCACACGATTCAGAATCAAGGGCTTGATGCGGCGACAGCGCAGCAGGTCGACACCTGCTATACAGATGCCCAGACGGCTGGCCTTTTCCCAGGAAATGCAGGCGCTGTCTCTTACATGATGAGCAATCAGTACGAGTTCTTCGCCGAAGGCACCGGCAATTGGTTCAATGCCGCCGATCCTTCTAATCCCGCGAATAGCCCGGAAGAGACGGGCCGCTCGAAGCTGTCGGCCTACGACGCCGAGCTCTATTTCGTGCTTGCGTCGATCTATCCTGCGGACGACTGGGCGTATCCGCAATTCCCTCAGACTTTTTCCGGTGAGAAACCGGAAACGTCCGCGGCGCCTGTGCCTGCTAAGCTGTCGAGCAAAACGGTTCGCCTTAACCTGAACCAGGCTTTCCATTTTGTCCCCGATCCTAAGCTATCCAGCCTGTATGGCTTCGCTTTCAAGGCGGTCAGTTCAAGTCCCGCAACGCTTACGATCACGGGATCGGTCGCTGACTTTCATGTTTCGAACCTGACGGTTCTGACCGACGGCGCAACAGCTCCGGGGGCGCCGCCGAGCTCGATGGGCAAGGCAACTTGGCAGATTACCGGCCTTACCGCCGACGCCACCTATACTTTCGTCATCACCTCGCTGGATGATGTCAGCACGGGGTTCGACGTGACCATTTCTGAAGCTGGGCCTTGATTCTGCGAAGCAATTCAGCGCATGACCTAGTGGGTCAGTTCCTTTGGGCGAGACCATAATTTAGAGCCCGACCGCCCTCTTGATTGCCCGAGCCGTGTAAGCGCCCGACCCGCCGACCGCATGCAAACGACGACGGTCGCGGAACCCTTGACGCGCATGGCGTGCGCCGATTTCGTGTCGAGCGCCGTCAAACGACCGCGCCAGCGGACGCAATGAATAAGGTGGGCTGAATCGTAGCGCGTCTCGAGATGGCCTTCGCCGTCGAACCAAAGGAACTGGCCGCCGTTGCAGGCCGCGATCGCCGCGGACGCGGTATCCTGCGGGTAGCCGCTGATGAGCTACAGCCTGGAATGTCCAAGTCCTCGGCGATCGTCATAGCGCCGTCGGCGGATATTTGGCGGAGCTCAGACCTTCCCCTGGGGCCGCCTGCGAAGAGCTGGAGGATGCTGCCGTCGGCCCGCGGCTTGAACGACGGCATGCCGTCGAGATCCCTAGCGCCGAGCAACGCACCGCCTCGGTCTACGGAACTTGTAGCCAGATTAGCTACACCTGGAGCCGGCGGTGGCCCTTGTTAGTTAGATCAAACACAGATAAGAGGATCAGCAGCCCTCGTTGGCCTTCCACGCAAGGCTCAGCTCTTCCGGGAAAGCCGGTCGGTCAGCGCTTCCTTCACCGTCCGCGGCAGGCTCCGCCCATCCTTGCCGACCTTGTCCTCGACGTAAATCCGCGAGATATGGACCTTCTCCGCGTTATTGATCAACGGCGAGTGGTCCTCGATCGGCACGACCCGCAGGAACTGCGCCTCGTCCTTGCGGATCAGGCGCAGGTAGTTGCGGCTGGCCTCGTTCTCGCGCCGCCCCCGGAAGTTCGTGAGCGAGCTCGCCGACGAGATCGCCTCGTAGCCGACGCCGAGGCCGTCCAGGATCTTGCAGGCCTCGGCGATCTGCGCCTGGCCGAGCTCCTTGTCTTTCGTCGTCACCTCGAAGACGCGCTTCCAGAGCCGCCGGTCGCGCAGCAGGTCGCGGAGCAGGGTCTTGAATGCCGCCCGTTCCCGCTCGGTCGGGATCACCTTCGAGGCGTCGAGCAGCGCGCCCTCGATGTTATATTCGTCCAGGTCCGCGTACTTGTCGGGGTCCGCCGGCAGGACGAAGCCGCCGAGCCGCTGCGAAAGGTTCTGCATCATGGCCTCGGCCGCGACCGAGGTCTTGTGGAAGTAGAGCTGGAGGTACATCGAGTGCCGCGCGCGCAGGTAGTCCTCGAAGGCCGCGAGGCCCGAGAGGTTGATCGCCAGATGAAAGCAGGAGTCCGCCGGGTCGTGATAGAGCGCCAGCGAGTCCTGGATCCGCGTCGCGTCGAAGATCCCGTAGACGACGCCGCATTCCCGCGAGTCGCGCAGCAGGTAGTCCATGCGGTCGATGTCGACCTCGCCCGAGATGAGCTCGTTGAGGAGCTTGTGGGTCCCGTGCTGGTGCAGGACCGAGCCGCCCACCGGCGCGATCTCCGGCGTGATGATCGAGACCACGTCGCGCGGCACGATCTTGAGCCCTTTGAAGC
>JAYVWD010000065.1:0-2149 GCA_043786345.1 Pseudomonadota bacterium | reverse complement strand
GCTCAGCAGGTAAGTGCCGCTTTGGTGCGGCAGCCGGTAAAACGAGCAGTAGTCGCACTTTGCGACGCAGACGTTCGTGTAGTTCACGATCGCCATGATGATGTAGGTTGCCGTTTCCGGCGGGTGGAACCGGGCGCGCACCTGAGCCGCGAGCGCGGCGAGCAGCTCGTCGCCGGCCTCGGCGTGGAGTAGCGCCGCGTCTTCTCGGTCGATCGGGATCTGGCGGGCAATTTTTTCGGCGAGGCGCCGGAGCGCCGTTGCGGTCGGGGTCATCATAGGCTGCCGACATTATCCCGGCGCCCGCCGGGCGACAAGGGTGTCCGGCGACTTGGCACGGAAGTCGCTTTCAACGGGCCCGGTGAATGGCCCCCTCGACCTCGCCCTTTTTCTGATCGATGGGATCCAGACCGTCGACGCCGCCTTCAAGGTCAAATACAACCGGCGCACCGAAAGATCAGATTTCATCAGCTATAACGGCCACTCCGGGCTCGGCGCGAACATCCAGGCCCTGGCCCGCCTGGGCCACTTCCTGAGGGGGAAGTATCAGATCTTCATGGTGAACGGCTGCGACACCTTCGCCTACATCGACGACGCGCTCCGCGACGCCCACCAGGCCGCCAATCCGACGGAGGGGCCCGACCGCTACCTCGACATCATCATCAACGCGATGCCGAGCTTCTTCGACGAGAATTCGCGGTCCAATATGACGGTCTTGGAGGGCCTCGTGAACAAGCGGAAGACCTACCGCCAGATCCTGGCCGGATTCGACGCCAGCCAGCGCCCCGGGGTCGTCGGGGAGCAGGACAATCGTTGGCCTGCCCCGTTTTAAAGGATTCTAATACTAGATCGTTAAAGTGCGCCTGGGCTTGAAATCTCAGGTTGCCACCGCGGATCAAAATGACTAAAGGGATCCCGAGCAAGCTCGCAAGGTACAAGTTGAGTGAAACTAGAGCGCATGAGCGACTTCTGGGCGGGCTGTGCAGTAGTGAAGGAGCAGGTCACGATGGACGTCTTGTATGTCATCAAATCCGACCATGAGCTGATCAAGATGGGCTTTTCCCGTCTCGAGGCGGCGGACGGCGTAAAATCCCGCCGTCTGGTCTTCGACGAGCTGGCCAGGGTCCTGCAGGTTCACCTCTCCCTCGCGAGAGACTACCTATATCCCGAGATCAATGGGCTTTTCCCCGGCTCCGAGGCCCTGATCGACATCGGTCTGGCGCAGGCGACGATCATCGGCAAGAAGCTCAAGGCCCTCTCCAAGCTCACCGTCGGCCCCGCGAGCGAGCAGGTCGGTTATGCCAAGCGCGTGATCGAGGTCCGGGACACGGTTCTGGCCCACCTGGCCTCCGAAGAGAACCTGGTCCTGCCCCGCATGCGCGACCTCATCCGCACCGAGGACCGAGAGGACCTCGGCGAGGTCTTCGAGGACGCCCAGGCCGAGATCCGCCGGCAGCTGGAAGAGCCTGTAAGCCCTGTGGCAGTAAGCCGCAAGCGGGCCTGAGGGATAAAGCCCCTTGACCCCGGCCCTCGCCCTACAGTAATTAATCTTTCTTAATCGTAGCTAACGCCCGTCGGCCAGCGACCCAGTATTTTCAGGTAGGTTATGAAGAACAAGCTGATTACCGCTTTCGAGCAGCGTATTTTCGCCAAGAGAAAGAACCACCCGAGCTTTCGTGCCGGTGACACCATCCGTGTCGCCTACAAAGTTCAGGAAGGCGCGGACAAAGCCAAGCACCGCGTGCAGTTCTTTGAAGGCGTCGTCATCCGTAACCGCCACGGCGGGGTCGATGCGACCTTCACGGTCCGCAAGATCGGCGCCAACAGCATCGGTGTCGAGCGCGTTTTCCCGCTCTACAGCCCGCTCGTCGACAACATCGAGGTCATCGCCGCCGGTGTCGTCCGCCGCGCACGCCTCTACTACCTGCGCGACCTTTCGGGCAAAGCCGCCCGTATCCGCAGCCGGTTCCACGGTGGCCGCAAGAACTCGGTCGTGGTCCCCGGATCCGATCAGGTCGCGGAAGAAGTCGTTCCCGAGGTCGCCGCGCCGACTCCGGCAGCGGCCGCTCACGCCGCGAAGGCCGAAAAGAAGTGATTCAAAGCCTGGCGCCGCAGCCCGTGGGCTTCCCCGACCTAAGCGTGGCTAAGGCTG
>JAYVWD010000064.1:0-1675 GCA_043786345.1 Pseudomonadota bacterium | reverse complement strand
AGGTGTTCCGTTATCGCCTGCAGAATGAGGCGCCGCACGGGCGTGCCGCCCTCGCTGTCCGCCGCGAGGTCCAGGCGTTTGGCGCCCTTCGGCATCCAGTCCCGGTTCGACGGCGGGTCCATGACCCGGTCGTAGGGCGGCGCGACGTCGGTCGGCCAGCCCAGGACCTCCGAGATGGCGACGGCCCAGACCTTGCCGGAGCGCGGCGACCGCTCCACGAACAGCGCGTTCCAGAACTCCCGGTCGTCGTCGCTCTGGATGAACTTCATCGTGCCGACGGCGTGGCAGGCCTTGCAGTACTCCCGCAGTTTCGCCGCGGCGAAGAGCGGGTCCGCGGCCCCGAGCGCCGGTCCCCCGATACCAAGCGCGGCAATTGCCGCCAATATCCTCGTCAGCATGTGTCCCCCCATGCATGCGAAAAGTCGCGAAAGAAACTAATTTTTATTTACAGTACCGAGCCGAACCTTACGTTTGCGCTCATTTTCCTGGCGGATCGAACGGCTCGGGCAAGCGTTTGTAGTCGGGATCCGCGGACCCGACCCTTTCCTGCTTCACGAGATTGGCCGTTACGAGGCGCTGGTTGAGCTTTCGACTGTTATCGGCATCGTCCCAGGTGTCATAAATGTATTCGTGCGGCTCGAAGAGGTGCCAGGTGAAGATCCGGTCTTCGCCCCACATCTCGCCGTAAAGGATGACGTCGAAGTCGAAGTCGCGCAGCGGGTGGCCGGTCTCGGTGTGGCAGCGGTTGCACGAGACCTCGTTCACCGCGATCATGCCGAGCTCGTAACCTTTCGGAACGATGCCGAAATCCGCCTGGCTTCCGGGGGCATACGCCTCCTTCGCGCCGTTGCCCTTCCAGACCGCGCCCTCGGTCGACTGAAACGTCGGCGCGGTCAGGAGGTCCTGGAGGAGGGCCTTGTCCTGCAGCTCGGGGAGCAGGTCGAGGGCGCCGTCGATCGGCGGAAAGATGGACCCGAAGGCCGCGGACTTTAGCTGATAGGGCGTCAGGTTGGTATTCGTCGAAAGATGGCCGACGAAGGCGGCGAGGTTCGAGTCCTGCCGCCAGTCCGGCCGCTTGGCCTTGATGGTGTCCGCGAGGCCGGCGGCCGTCGTGTAGGGGCGGAAGAGGTCGGGCGCCCAGCCGTCCAGGTAACGGCGGCGCGTGCGGACCTCGAAGACGTACCAGCGCTGGTCCGGGCCCTGCTCGTAGAGCACCTCGCCGAACACCGTGCCCACCGGGAACACCCAGTGCCAGCGGCCGCGGGACGATTCCTTCCAGTATTTGACCGGCATCGCCTTGCCGCTCTTCTTCGGCGGCGACCAGAAGTTGAGCGTTCGGACGTTGGTGACGTTGTCGGTGCCGGCCACCTTCCGGAACGGGTATTTGAATTTGAAGTCGCTGCCGAAGTAGTTCAGGAGTTTCCTGATCCCCGGCTCGCTCGCGCGCTCGCCGACCTTGCGCCCGACGCAGTTGGCGCGGGCGCCGGTCACGACCTCGACGGAGTCTTGGTAGAGGAAGACCATCGAGGCTTCGTCGTACCAGACGGTGTCCGGCGCGCGCAGGATGGCGTCGATCTCCGGCTTCGCCACGTGCGGCAACGCGTCCAGAAAGGGTTTGAGCGACGCCTCGGCGATGAAGTCGAGGTGGCCGTCACGGACGGGCAGGTGAGCGGCG
>JAYVWD010000063.1:0-3428 GCA_043786345.1 Pseudomonadota bacterium | reverse complement strand
GGCGTGATCGTGCGCCGCCGGTCCAAGGTCAAAAAGAACGAGCAGCTCTGGCTCATGTCATTTTCCGACATGAGCCTGATCCTGATGTCGTTCTTCATCCTGCAGCTGAGCTATTCGCAGCCGGACCGCCGCAAATACGACAACTTGAACAGCGCCATCAAGCAGCAGCAGGAGGCGAAGCCGGTCGTCAACCTCGCGACGATCGGGAAGAAGCTCGAGCAGGTGGTGAAGGAGCAGAAGCTCGAGAAGGCGGTGCAGGTCACCTCGAGCGTGAACGGCCTCGCCATCGAGTTCAAGGACGCGGTCCTCTTCGACGCCGGCTCGGCGGCCTCGAGCGCCGCGAACGCGAAGCTGGTGAGCCAGGTGATGGAGGTGATCGCCAAGACGCCGGGTGATTACAATCTGATCTTCGAAGGGCACACCGACGACATGCCGGTCGCCTCCGGGAAGGGCGCCAAGTTCCAGAGCAACTGGGACCTGAGCGCGGCGCGCGGGATCTCGCTGCTGGAAGGCTTCAAGACGCGCGGCGTCGCCGACAAGCGGATGGCGATTGCCGCTTACGCGCACACCCGGCCCAAGGTGCCGACGACCGGCCTCAAAGGCGAGGCCCTCAAAAAGGCCCGCGCCGCGAACCGGCGGGTCGTCATCCGGATCGAGTGACCCGCCGCCGCCGACGCCTTAGGGACCCGTGCTACACTCTCCGCATGATCGACGCCCCTTTCCGCAAGCTTCTTCCGGGTCTCGTCAGGCCGCTCCTGCGCTGGTACGGACGCCTCGGAATCACGCCGAACCAGCTCTCCGTCGCCGGCTTCGGGCTCGCGTGCGTCGCGGCCTTTTTCGTCGCGGTCGGTTGGCACGTCCTGGCCTTCGTGGTCTGGTGGGCCTCGCGGTTGCTCGACGGAACCGACGGGATTTATGCGCGGGAATCCGGCCAGGTCACCGACTTCGGCGGCTACCTCGACGTCCTGCTCGACATGGGCAGCTATGCGGTGCTGGTGCTCGGGTTCGCCGCGTTCTGGCCGGAATGGGCCGTCGGCTGGAGCATCGTGCTGATGATGTATGCGCTGTGCATCACGAGCGCGCTCGCCTTCGGCGCCCTCGAGGGCAAGATGGGCGCCGTGCCGCCGGGCGAGAACCGGAGCCTCCGGCTCAGCGCCGGGCTCGCCGAGGGCGGCGAAACGGGGCTCGCCTATTCGCTCTTTCTGCTCTGGCACGCCGCGATGCCCTACCTCCTCGCCCTGTGGATCGCCGTGCTGATATGGACGGTCGCCGCCCGGAGCCTCCTCGCTTATCGCCTGTTGCGCCGCTGACCTTGTGCTATTCTCCGGTCCATGCACCGAGGGCATTGCACAAGCTGCCGTTGCCTCCCAGGGCTCGCCTGGCGTCCGGGCGCGCCGTGCTTCGCCTGCGGCGCAGGTCCGCGGCGGGCGGACCTGCGCCGCCTGCTTCGTCGCCGCGGAGGCCGGGGCAAGGCGCCGCAGCGCGCCAACGAGCGGGCGAGGCCCTGGTCGCCTCGTTCCAGCGGGAAGGCGCCGAGCTCATGGCCGGGGGGCTGTCGGCCGCCGAAAAGGCGCACCGCATGCCGCAGCTCGCGGCCGCCCTCCAGCGCGCCATGACTAATTTAACACTCTGATTATAATGATAAATTTAACCTTTCCGTGTTAGACGCCCGGGTTTGCGCCGCAAGCGTGTAAAATGACCTGCGAGGACTGAAAGTCTGTCGAGAAATGGTCGGCAACGACGCAGACGGCCATTTATCGACAGACTTTGAACCGACCAGCCCATGCAGCGGTCCAAGGTCAGCGTTGACCGTCCTCTCATGCGAAAAGGACTAGGTCTTTCCCAGGGGCAGCATGGCGACCGACGACAACGACAAGCCGTTTAATGATGACGAAGGTCAAGGCAACTCGGGCGTCCTCACGCAGCGCAAGGTGCGCACCGACCGCCCGAACCTGTACAAAGTCCTTCTTCACAACGACGACTTCACGCCCATGGAGTTCGTGACCGACGTGCTCGAGCGCTTCTTTTCGAAAACCCATGCGCAGGCGACCGAGATCATGCTGGCCGTGCACTACAAAGGCCATGGCGTGTGCGGGGTCTACCCCTACGAGGTCGCGGAAACCAAGGTCGCGCTGGTGACGGAAGCCGCGCGCGAGCACGAACACCCGCTACAGTGCACGATGGAACGGGCTTAAAGCCCAAGGGCGACAGGGACAGCGCCCCGTTTCGTTAGACGGATCCGGCTCAAAGGGGGCGAGCAGTCATGATCAGTCCAGAACTCGAATCGAGCCTCAACCTCGCGGTGAGCGAGGCCGCCCGGCGCGGCCATGAATACGTCACCGTCGAACACGTCCTGCTCGCGCTCCTCGCCAACGACTCGGCGTCGCGCGCCCTCAAGGCCTGCGGCGCCTCGCTCGACGAGACGCGCCGGCAGCTCGAGACCTTTTTCAAAGACCACTATCCGACCCCGACCTTAAAGGCCGGGCAGATGCCGCAGCCGACGCTCGCGTTCCAACGCGTGATCCAGCGCGCGGCGCAGCACGTGCGCGCGTCGGGGAAGGAAAAGATCCGCGGCGACAACATCCTCGTCTCGATCTTCTCCGAGCGCGAGTCGTTCGCGGTCTACTTCCTCAAGAAGCAGAACGTGAGCCGCTTCGACGTCATCAACTACATGTCGCACGGCATCGTGAAGCCGGGCGTGGACCCCGCCGACGGGCCGCACCTCGAGACCGATACCCCGAAGAGCCTGCCGGGCTCCACGCTCCCCGAGGACGGGGACGGCGACGCCCCGCGGGGCGACGACGAGGAGGACGGGGACGGCGAGGGCGAGGAAAGCCGGGCCCCCGGCCGCCGCGACACGAGCGAGAAACGCGAGCGCGACCCGCTCCGGCTCTATGCCGTCGACCTTTGCGCCCGCGCCCGCGCCGGCAAGATCGACCCGCTCATCGGCCGCGACGCCGAAATCGAGCGGACGGTGCAGATCCTCTGCCGCCGCCGCAAGAACAACCCCCTCTACGTCGGCGACGCCGGCGTCGGCAAGACCGCGATCGCCGAGGGCCTGGCGCTGCGCATCATCGAGGGCAAAGTGCCCGAGCCGCTCCAGAACGCCGAGATCTTCGCCCTCGACATGGGCAACCTCATCGCCGGCTCGCGCTTCCGCGGCGACTTCGAGCAGCGCCTCAAGGACGTCCTCAAGGCCTTGGCCAAGAAGCCGCACGCCGTGCTCTTCATCGACGAGATCCACACCGTCATCGGCGCCGGCGCGACCTCCGGCGGGGCCATGGATGCCTCAAACCTGCTGAAGCCCGCCCTGGCGTCCGGCACCCTGCGGTGCATGGGCTCGACCACCTACAAGGAAGTCCGCCAGCACTTCGAAAAGGACCGCGCCCTGGTTCGCCGGTTCCAGAAGATCGACATCAATGAGCCGA
>JAYVWD010000062.1:0-11943 GCA_043786345.1 Pseudomonadota bacterium | reverse complement strand
TCCGACCAGTACCCGAACGCGCGCTGGCGCAAGTTCATGATGAACATCTGGCAGAAGAGCAAAGCGGGATACCGGCTCTACTACGGCAAGTGGCTGTGCCGCAGCTGGAACGAGGACCGCCCCGAGGGGAAGAAGCTCGCGAAGTTCGACATCGTCTTCATGAAAGAGCACACGCCGCCGCCGGGCGAGGTGCCGGTCGCCGAGAAGACGGTGATCTGGCAGCACGACTGCTTCGGGAAGGCGGCGGCGGACGCTGCCGCGGCGGATCCGGATTGACTGGAAGGATTTCTTGAGGCGGGAATGGGGAGGCGCGCGGCGAAATGCCGCCGCTGCCCGCCGCAAGCCACGGTCCGCCTTCGACCACGCCATCCCGTCAGTAGTGGAACGACTGGAACGCGTTGCGCGTCTTCGCGACCTCGCCCGGATCCTGATAATGAAGGCCGTCGACCTGTACCGGCTCGCCGCCGCCGGAGCCGCCGAGGTTGCGCGGGTGGCGGCAGGCGGTCGCGAAGGCGCCCATGGCGCAAAGCAAAAGCAGGGCCTTCTTCATGGCTGATCCCCCTGGAAACCGTGGGAAAAAACGGCGCACGGTGGATTATCTGGCGAGCTCGACCCGGTTGATCAGGTGCGAATAGGCGCTGGAGAGGCGCTTGAACGCGTTTTCGTTGCCGCCGTTGCGGTCGGGATGGAACTGCTTGGCGAGCACGATGTAGCGCTGGCGCAGGACCTCGGGCGGCGGGACGTCCTCGAAGCCCATGAAGCGCAGGGCGTCGACGTCGGCGCCGGACAGCAGGCGCGCGCTTGGGGCTTGGGTCTTAGTCTGGCGGCGGCGCTTGAACTCCTCGCGCATCGAGTCGGCTTGGGCGTTCGTGCGCCCCGACTGCCCGTACGAGCCGCCGTTCTGCTGGCCCTGGTGGTGCTGCGCCTGCGGCGGCGGCTGCGGCTTGTCGCCGAAGGGCCGCGCCCGCTGCTCCTGGTCCAGCTGGAAGGTCCAGAACTTCTCGCAGGCGTCCCGCAGCTGACGGTAGCACACGTCCAGGCGCTCGCGGGCGCCCAGGACCTCGTTGCGCACGTTGAGCAAAAACGCCCGCAGCGCGCGGCTGTCCAGGTGCGGCGGCAGCGCGTCGGGGAGCTGCTCCAAGGTGACGCCGGCGAACGGCGCCGGCAGCTCGGTGATCCGGCGGAAGTCGGCGTTGAACTGGAGCAGCGTCCGCCAGAGGCAGTCGCTGTCGTCTCTGAACGGGAGCTGCTTCGCGCGCCGCTGCGACCAGAGGACGTAGAGCTCGCGCTTCACCCGCTCGGCCTCCCAGGGCTCGTACGGGGCGAACACCGGCTCGTCGATCAGCGTCGCCGAGAACGGCCCCGTGCTCGTCGCCGCGGGCGCCCGGAACCAGGCCTGCGGGCGCTCGGGCCGCAGGATCCCCAGCCGGAATTTCAGGGTGTTTTCCAGGCCGCGGATGCGCTGCGAGAGGTCGGTGACGGCATCGACGCCGCGCCCGCCGCTCGCCTCGAGGCAGGCCTTGAGCGAGGCGATGAAGTTGGTGCGCTGCGCGAGCTCGCCGAGTACGGCCGTGAGCGAGTCGGACACGGTGCCGTTGCACTCGATGGCCGGCAGAAACCAGTCGCGCGGGGGCGCGTCGGCGACGGCCGCGGGGCGCGGCGCCGGGGTGTTTTCAATGGTCGATGACTGTCTCGACATCCGCCGTCCCGTTCAGAATTCATTAGAGCTCTCGGCTTCGCGTCCGAGTGGCCTCAGCGGCCCTGCGCCTTGCGCTCCATCACCTCGGAGAGGCGGTTGAGCTCGTCCGCGACCTCCACGAAGGCGTCGCCTTTGCGCAGATAGGTCCGCGCATTGTAGCGCCCCTCCGCGATCATGCGGATGTGGCGCCGGAAGGCGATGGTCGGGCCGATGAGCTTGTGCGTGTAGAGCACCGAAACCAGGATCGTGAGCACGAGGTAGACGAGGAAGGTCAGGTAGATCCAGAGCTGCGTGCCCTTCCAGTAACTCATGAAGATCTCGCGGACCTCCTCCTCGGCGTCCGTCATCAGGACGATGGAGTTGATGAGGCTCGAGAAATTGAAGTAGAGGATCGCCGCCAGCGCGGCCGAGAAGAGCACGGAGATGATGATCGTGTAGATCCCGAGCTTCACCTGGAGCAGCGGCTGTAGCATGAAGTTCTTGGCCCGGCGTTTCGCCTTGCTCTTGGGACCGCCGCCGCCGCCGCCGCCACCCGGCTGGGGCGCCTGCGCCGCGAACGATTGTTGCGGGGAGCCCTGACCCGGCTGCGAGCCCGGCTGCTGCCCCGGCTGCTGCCCCGGCTGCGGACCCGGCGGTTGCTGATTGTTTGAGGCGCCGTTGGACACGGGGGTCGCTCCTTGACTGGGTAGGCTGCCTCCTATCTTACATCAAAACTATAGGTGAGCTCACCGATCATGTTCTCGGGCACCGGGAATTGGGCTTGCGCCAACTCGTAGTACATGCATTCCACAAGTTTCGCGTCTTTCGCGGTGCCGCCGGTGTGCTTGAGCTTCGCCATCGTGCCGGTCTGCTTCGAGAGGAGGAACGTGAACTTCACCTCCCCTTTCAGGTCGTTCTTGTCGTCGAGGCGACCCGTATAGCAGGTGCGCATCTTGGGGTCCGAGACCGCGAGCACCGCCGCGACCGCCTTGGCGTGGTAGTTGTATTTAAACAGATCGAGCTTATAGAACATGCTGATTTCACGGGTGAACGTCACCGTCGCGCGCAGCTCGCCCTTGGAGGAGTTGTCCTCCGCCGCATCCTTCTTCGCCTTCTTGCCGGCGAACGTCTCCTGGTCCAGGCCGGTGAAGCCGTCGACGACGGCGGCGACCGAGCTCTCCTTCTTCTTGCCGCCCTCGGCGTAAGAGTTATCGATCATCGTGAGCTTGGCGGCGAGGCCGTCGGCGCCGGCGGGCGACAGCGTCCAGAGCCCGAGGTTGGACAGGGTCTGACGCTTGATGACGAAGCTCTTATTGAGGTCCGGCTCCCACGTGCGCCGGGCGCCCGCCGCGTCCACCAGGGTGATGGCCTTGACCTCGTATTTGCCGGCGGGCAGCTTCCAGATCTGGCGCGGGACGCCGTCCGGGTCCGCCTGGTCCTGGGCGAGGACGAAGGTCTTCTTTTTCAGGATGTTGCCGATCGTGACGCTGAGCGCGCTGGTGATCGCGGCCGGCTGCTTGCCGGCCTTGAAGCCCTTGAGGGCGTACTGGAAGTAGAAGGCGCCCTGTTTCTTGTCGAAGAACTCGCCGTGCCACTCGTTCAAAGTGATCATCGCGGCGGCCCGGGCCCGCGGCGTCGCGAGGATGACGAGCGCCACGGCGAAGCCTGCAGGCATGTGCAAAAGGCGAATATTCATCGGAGCCTAGATGTTACCACGAGGCCCCCGGCGGCCGCTAAGCCCAAGCCGTTTCCAGCGCTTGGCGGCCCCGCCGGCCATGGGCTATGATCCCGCCGACGTCCGAGTCCCCCCCGAGGAGATTTAAGCCCCCATGGCCAACGCGATCTTCCGCATTCCGTCTCCGGTCAACGAGCCCATCAAGGCGTATGCCCCGGGCAGCCTCGAGAAAAGGGAGCTGAAGGCGGCCCTCGCCCAGGCCCGGACGGGGCGCACGGACATCCCGCTGGTCGTGAACGGCAAAAAGATCACGACCGCCGAAACCGACGCGGTCGTCGTGCCGCACGACCACCAGCGCGTGGTGGCGACCGCGGCGCGCGCTGGGGCCGAGCACGTCGACCAGGCGATCAAGGGCGCGGTCAGCGCCCAGAGGGAGTGGTCGCGGGTGCCCTGGGAGGACCGCGCCGCGGTGTTCCTCAAGGCGGCCGACCTCCTCTGCACGAAGTACCGGGCCGAGATGAACGCGGCGACCATGCTCGGCCAGAGCAAGACCGCCTTCCAGTCCGAGATCGACGCGGCCTGCGAGCTCGCGGACTTCTGGCGCTTCAACGCGCACTTCATGCAGGAGCTCTACGCCGACCAGCCGCTGTCGCCGGCCGGCCAATGGAACCGCGTCGCCTATCGCGGGCTCGAGGGCTTCGTCTTCGCGGTGACCCCGTTCAACTTCACCTCCATCGCGCTCAACCTGCCGACGGCCCCCGCGCTCATGGGCTGCGGCGTCGTCTGGAAGCCGGCGCCGACCTCGATGCTCGGCTGCTGGGTCGGGATGAAGATCCTGGAAGAGGCGGGCCTGCCGCCCGGCGTCATCAACATGGTGACCGGCGCGCCGCAGGCGATCGGCGACGTCTGCCTCAAGAGCCCGGACCTCGCGGGCATCCACTTCACCGGCTCGACGGCGACGTTCAACCACCTGTGGAAGACCGTCGGCAACAACATCGCCAACTACAAGTGCTACCCGCGCCTCGTCGGCGAGACCGGCGGCAAGGACTTCGTCTTCGCGCACCCGTCGGCCGAACCGGCGGCGCTGGTGACGGCGCTCGTGCGCGGCGCCTTCGAATACCAGGGCCAGAAGTGCTCGGCGGCGTCGCGGGCCTATGTCCCGAAAAGCCTGTGGAAAGCGGTGAAGGCCGACCTCGTCGCGCAGACCAACGAGCTCAAGATGGGCGACGTCGAGGACTTCACCAACTTCATGGGCGCCGTCATCGACCAGCGTTCGTTCGACAAGATCAAGGGCTACGTCGACGGCGCCAAGGGCGGCAACGGCGCCCAGGTGATCGCCGGCGGCGAGTGCGACGACAAGCGCGGCTTCTTCGTGCGGCCGACGGTCATCGAGGCCGCGGACCCGAAGTACCGCACGATGTGCGAGGAGATCTTCGGGCCGGTCCTGACCGTGCACGTCTACGACGACGCGAAGCTCGACGAGGCGCTGGCGGTCTGCGAGTCGTCCACGCCCTACGCGCTCACCGGCGCGATCTTCGCGCGCGACCGCACGGTGATCAACAAGATGGCGACGGCCCTCGAGTACGCCGCCGGCAACTTCTACATCAACGACAAACCCACGGGCGCCGTCGTCGGGCAGCAACCCTTCGGCGGGGCGCGGGCCTCGGGCACGAACGACAAGGCCGGGAGCAAGCTCAACCTCGTCCGTTGGACCTCGATGCGGACGATCAAGGAGACCTTCGTCCCGCCGACGGCATACAAGTACCCGTTCATGAGTGAGCCCTGAGCCTACTCGTTTCAGGACAGGGCCTTGGCTCCCCCTAAAGGCGGGACCTCCGGGCGCCGATACGTCCGCTATAGGGGAACCCACACCGTGAATCGACACCGAGCCATCACGCTCGCCCGCCTCGTGCTGCTCTGCACGGCGCTCGGCGCGTGCAAGACGACCGGCGACGCGGCGCGCCTCAAGAGCCAGGCGGCGGCCATGGACGACGGCGGCTTCGCGCCGATCGAGCCGACGGCCATGACCGACGAGGAGAAGCGGATGTTCTTCCGGGGCTGCCAGCCCAGCGTCGGCGACTGCTTCAACTCCTGCCCGTCGCACAAGTACCTCCCCGAGCGTAACGAGAAGGCCTGCCCGTCCCCCGACGACGGGCCCTGGCAGTGCTATTGCAAGGACTGAGGACGCTCACAAACCGAAGGCGACGCAGCGCACGGCGATGAGGTAGGCGAGCCAAGGCGGCGACCGCGGCGCCGACGCAAGCCGCCATGCCGATCGAGGCCAGGCGCAGGTTTCCGGCGACGGCAGCGCGGGTGTCGGGCCGGAGGCTAGGAGGGCGGGACACATTCGGCGTAAGTTCCGGAAATCGCTGCCTGCACGCGAAACAAGCAATTTTGCAAGCCCGCGAAAGGCAAGCAACTGTTCCTCGCTAAAATCGAATGTGTCCCGCGCTCCTAGGGACCGGCGCGCGGGCCGGCCAATAGAGGCGGGCGGAGGGGGTCATGATGGGTCTCCAAAAGGGTCTGGAGCCGCGGCCTCTGCAAGCGCCGGCCCGGGTCGCGCGCCCGGGGTGCCGCCCGGCCGGGACCCGACTTTCCGGCTTCATTTCAACGGCTTGAGGCGTCTCGGCGGCGGCAGGACGACCGCGGCGGCGGGCGGCGCATCGTAGCGCGCGGCATGCAGGCTGCCGCGTTCGACGGACAGGCGGCCATCGGCCTTGAGGTCGCGCCGTCCGGCGCCGCGACGCGGACGACGCGCTCGACCGTGCGCCCGACCGTCGCGACGTCCGGCGCCACGCCCAGGCGGTAGGCGAATTCCAGGCGGACCTGGACGGCCCGTTTTCGCGCCGCAAACGCGCGCTCCTAGCGGCCCGCCGGCGCGTACTTCGCGCCGTCCCAGCGCAAGGTTTTTTTCCGGCTGACGTTCACCAGCTTTTGCGTCTTGTCGTCGAGCTCGGTGCCCTGCACGGAGCTCGTGATGTCGTAGTGGCCGGCGTGCACGCTGTCGCCCTCGATCGCCACCATGAACGCGAGCTTGAAGCAGGGCGGCGCGTCCGCTTCGCCACAGTTGACGCCCTCGTTGCTCACCGCCGCGGCGTCCTGGAACACCGGCCTCATGCCGCCGTCCGGCGCGAGCTCATAGAGCGTCGTGCCCTCCGAGACATAGCCTTGGCCCATGCCGCCGGCGTCGTAACGCAGCGCGACGATTCCGGGGCCGAGCGCCACGACGGCGGGCGGGCCGCCGGCCTTGCCCCACTGGCCGAAGGTCGTCGTGATGCGGTGTTTACCCGCCAGGGACCAGGTCCGCGGGCCCTTGGCGCCCGTCGCGGCCTTTTCATCGGCCAGGACGGTGCCGACATAAGCGCCGCAGGCGTGGCAGGAGTTCTTCGCGCATTCGGTCGCGGTGACGACGATGGCGCGGCCCGCGGGGGCTTTCGGCAGGAGGCTCGCGAGGGGCACCGCCGTCAGGATCCGGAGGGCGGCGTCGCCGCACTGGTCGTCGACGCCGCTGCCGTCCTCGGCGTGGATCGCGGCGATGGGGAGCGTCGCGACGTCGCCTACGACCTTCGACTTTTTTGCTTTGGCGACGAGGGCCTGCGCGAGCTGCGCGCGGTCTTTGGCGTCCAGGCGGAGCGCCTCGGGCTGGATCACGTGGACGGCGAGGCCCAGGCCGAGGGCCGCCAAAAAACTAATCATTGTTTACCTCCGAGGGGCGCGCCGCGAGGGCGGCGCGGAAGAGCGGGGCGTACACGGAGCCGCGCGGGCCGGGCCGGCTCTCGAAGAGGGTCAGGTGGGCGGCCGCGAATGGCGGGTGGATCGCGCGGCCGGCGCGGGCCGCGGCGGCGGCTTCCACCCGCGGCGGCGCGAGGTCGGCTTCGGCTTTGCAGCGGGCCAGCGTGACGTGGGGCGCGAACGGCCGGGCCTCCGGCGTCACGCCGAGCGGGCGCAATGCGCCCACCACCGCCGCGTAAAGGGCCGCCAACGCGGCGGTGTCGCCCGCGAGCCCGGCCCACAGGGTGCGGGGGTCTTGCAAGGACGGGAACGCGCCGATCCCGGCGAGCCCGAGGATGAGCGCCGCCTGCTCCGCGGCGACGCCGGCCAGCGCCGGCTCGAGGGCGGCGAGCCGCGCGACCGCCCAGGCTCCGATGAAGACGACGGTCACGTGGAAATTCTTAGGATCGACCCAGTGCGGCGCGAGGCCGGGGAGCTCCCGCTCGAGCTCCCTTGCCACGACGCCGAGCGCCGCCCGCGCCGATTCCGGCAGCTCCAGGCCGACGAACACCCGTTTCAAAGGCGCCCCCGCGCGGCGAGCGCGACGCGCAGGAAGTCCGCCTCGTCGGCGACGAAGTCGAGGGCGTCGGTGTCCACGGTGATCAACGGCGCCGCGCCGAAGCCGGCCGCCCACTGGTCATAAAGTTCGTTGAGGCGCCGCAGGTACGCGGGCGGGATCGCCTGCTCGAAGGAGCGCCCGCGCTTCGCGATGCGGGCGGTCAGCGTTTCGACGGAGGCCCGGAGGTAGAGCACGCGGTCCGGGACCGGCAGCACGCCGCGCACGGCCTGGTAGAGCGCGCCGTAGGTCGCCCAGTCGCGCGCGTCGAGGCTGCCCTCGAGGTGCAGGTTGCGGGCGAAGACCTCGGCGTCCTCATAGAGGCTCCGGTCCTGCACGACGTCGCCGTCGCCGGCGAGCGGCGGCTGCGAGCCGAGGCGCGCCTGCAGGAAGAACACCTGCGAATGAAAGGCCCAGCGCGGCCGGTCCGCGTAGAAGTCCGCGAGGTAGGGGTTCTCCGCGACCGCCTCATAGAGCGGCCGGGCGCCGAACGCCGCCGCGTAGCGCGCCACGAAGCTCGATTTGCCGGCGCCGATGTTTCCCGCGACCACGAGGTGCATGCCGGCCTCCTTCTTCAAAGCTGCCCGCGCCAGAAATAGAGCGCGAGCTTCACATACTCCTCGAACACCGAAAGGAGGCCCTTTTCGCTGTGCCACCAGTCGTCCACCGTGAATTCCGCCGGCCGCGCCGGCAGCGACTCGACCACGATCCCGCTGCCCGCGAGGATCCGCTCCAGAACGCGCGCCGCCCGCCGGGAATGGGTCCAGCCCGTCATCAGGATGACGCGCGCGGGCCGCGGCTCCTGGGCGAGCAGGGTTTCCGCCAGTACCTCGGACTCTTCGCGCGTCGAGGTCACCTTCCGGGTCCAGGGCTTGAGGATCGCCGCCGCCGGGACCCCGAGCGCCCGGAGCACGCGCACGCACGTCACGCTCTCGTTCTCGGCGAGCCCGAGCCGGACCGGCAGGCTGTCCTCGGTGCGCGCGACGATGATCTTCCGGGCGCGGCCGCCCAGGTACGCGGCGGCCGCGGCGGAGACCCGCTCATCGAGGCCACCTTGCAGGACCACCAAAAAGGGCGCGTCCGGCTGCGGGGCGTCGTCGCGCTCCAGCAGCCGCCCGACCGCCGGCAGCCAGGCGTCGCGGACGGCCAGCGCCGACACCAGGCCGAGCCCCACGAGGACCAGAAGCCGCGCCAGGCAACGCCCGCAGCCCCGTCCCCCTAGCCCGCTCATTGCCACGCGAGAGCCTCCCAATTCGAGTACAATGCCTGTAAACTACCTGAACGACAGAGGTCAGGCCATGGGTCAAGACTCGCAACCCTTCGCCGCGTTCCGCGCCGTCCCGCGCACGGGCGTCATTTACGTCACGACCGAGGCCGCCAAACACGGCTACTCGCCGACCTCGTCCGACTGGTGCAATCTAGGGCAGGGCCAGCCCGAGACCGGCGACCTGCCCGGCGCGCCGCCGCGGGTGACGGACTTGCACATCCGCCTCGACGACCAGGAGTACGCCCCCACGGTCGGCCTCTGGGAGCTCCGCGAGGCGATCGCGAGCCTTTACAACGACCTCTTTCGCCGCGGGCAAGGCTCGAAATACGCAGCGGAAAACGTCTGCGTCGCGGGGGGCGGCCGCACCCTCCTGACACGCGCGGCGGCGAGCCTCGGGCACATCAATCTCGGCCACTTCCTGCCGGATTACACGGCCTATGAGGAGCTGCTCGACATCTTCAAGGCGTTCACGGCGATCCCGATCCTGCTCGAGGGCGAGAAGGATTATGCGTTCTCGCCCGACGACCTCAAGCGTGAAATCCTGGGGCGCGGGCTCTCGGCGCTGCTCTTCTCCAACCCCTGCAACCCGACCGGCAAGCTGATCGAGGGCGAAGCGCTCGACCGCTGGGTCGGGCTCGCGCGCGACCTCGACTGCGCCCTCCTCGCCGACGAGTTCTACTCGCACTATGTCTACGGCGCCGCCCCGGACGCGGCCCGGGTCGCGAGCGCCGCCGCCCACGTCAAGGACGTGGACAAGGATCCGGTGCTCATCTTCGACGGCTTCACGAAGAACTGGCGGTATCCCGGCTGGCGCGTGTCGTGGGCCATCGGCCCGAAGACCGTCATCGAAGGGCTGGCGAGCGCCGGCTCCTTCCTCGACGGCGGGGGCTCGAAGCCCTTGCAGCGCGCCGCCGTGCCGCTGCTCGACCCGGCATACGTGCGGCGCGAGACGATCGCGATCCAGCAGACCTTCAAGGCCAAGCGCGACTGGCTGCTGCCGGCGCTGCAAAAACTCGGCGTCACCTTCGACGGCGTCCCGGAAGGCACGTTCTACGCCTGGGGCTCGGTGGCGAAGCTGCCGCCGCCGCTCTGCGACGGCATGAGCTTCTTCCGCGCCGGCCTGGCGGAAAAGGTGATCACGGTGCCCGGCGAGTTCTTCGACGTCAACCCCGGCAAGCGGCGCCGCGGCGGCTCGTCGCGCTTCAAGAACCACGTCCGCTTCTCGTTCGGGCCGGCGCAGGCGACCCTGGAGACGGCCGTCGCACGGCTCGCCAAAATCA
Organism: Pseudomonadota bacterium; assembly: GCA_043786345.1. Taxonomy (GTDB): domain Bacteria; phylum Bdellovibrionota_B; class Oligoflexia; order Oligoflexales; family CAIYRB01; genus JANOTL01. Next base: position 1,716 of record JAYVWD010000062.1, on the reverse strand, counting down.
TCAACGGCGCTTGAGCTCGACCGCGTTCCCCGCTCAAATCGGGATCTGGTGCCAGCCGGAAGGCCGCGGCCGGGTCGCCTCGTTCAGGAACGACTTGAGCATCGCGCGGAAGCTCTTCGGCTCCTTGTGGAGCGTGTTCATCATGAATTCGAGCTCGCCCTTGTCGAAGAACGCGCCGCCGCACGCCGGGCAGCGCTCGCTCTTGACCCCATAGGATTCCAGCTCCTGCAGCTCGCCGCCGCATTTAGGGCAGTGCATCCAGTGCGCCTGCCGCTGGTCGGTCGCGGCGCGGGCTTCGCGCGCCTCGTCGAGCGCGCGGCGGTTCCTCGCGATGAGCTCGCGGTTGAGCTTGTAGAAGTAATCTTCCTCGTGGTCGTAGCCGGCGCGGTGGAATGAGTCGTGGACGGTGCTGTCGTTTTTGAAATCCATGTTTGGTGCTCCCCGATGCGTCAGGGCGGGGACTGCAATGGATGTGCCATTTGGGAGGATGAGAGGGTGTGCGGCGGGTGCGGGGGATGGCGCGCCGGGTGCGGGGGAACGCGCGGAGGATGAGGGAAATCGCGCCGGCGGGACCCTACTTACTCAAAAACGTGATGATGTTCTTGAGCAACTGCAGCGTTCCCGCGCTGCCATCGTTCCACGTGGCGTAATACCGGTGCATCCCCGCGTCGAGCACGATCTTACGGGTTCCCTTGGTGCCCGCCGCGATGCTCGGCTGCCCTTGGGTGTCGGTCGCGATGACCTCGAGGCCGCCGCTGTTGCTGAGGGTGTCGCCGGCCGCGGGTTGGCCGCCGACGACGAGGTTGTCGGCGATGTCGGCGATGCCGCGGGTGAAGAGGACGTGTTTTTTGAGCTGGGCGCCGACCTTGAGGACGGAGGTGACGCCGACGCCGGCCATGGGGGCGAGGAGGCGGCCCTCTTCCTGCTGGGTCGAGAAGATGGTGCCGAGGCCGAGGGAGCCGGCGAAGGCGTTGCCGGTCATGATGGAGCCGTAACCGCCGCCGATGAAGACGTTCGCCTTGGAGTTGGCCGTCGCGCTCAGGACCTGGTCGAGGAACGCGTTGCCGGGGTGGATGTCCATCGGGTCGTTGTTGGCGCCGCTCAAGACCCAGATCTGGGTGTAGGAGTTGAACGTCGCATCGGCGAACGCCGAGCCGAAGTCGGAGCCGCCCATGCCGGCCTTGCCGCCGGGGACGGAAAGCGTCGTGTTCATGATGTCGCCGCCACCGCCCATGAACAGGCTCGCGCCGGAGGTCACCAGGTGGTGGTATTCGATGCTGACGGCGCCGACGCACTCGTCGTGCAGGCCGCCGATGATCTTGGTGAAGAACTGGCCGCCGTCGCCGGCCCACCAGCCCGACTTGTAGTCCATGATCAGGATCTTCTGCGGGTTCTTCGGGCACTTCACCAGCTCGCCGGCGTCGGTGACGAGGTCGCCGGATGCCCCGCCGAGGTCGGTGGCGCCGGTGCCGGTGCCGGGGCCGCCGCTCGCGGTATCGCCGTCGCTGCCGAGCCCCTTGTCGCCCGACGAGGTGCCGGTGCCGGTCCCGCTCTTGTCGCCCTTGTCGGTGCCATTCTTGTCGCCGGCGCCTTTGCCTTGATCGACGCCTTTGTCGAGCGCGTCGCCGGACTTCTTCGCCTTCGCGGCCGAGGCGCGCGCGTCGTTCTTGGCGCCGGAGTTGAACGTCGTGCCGCCGCAGCCGCCTTGGACGAGCG
>JAYVWD010000061.1:0-2948 GCA_043786345.1 Pseudomonadota bacterium | reverse complement strand
CGCAAGGGCGCGCTCGACTTCGCCGGCCTGCCGGGGAAGATGGCCGACTGCCAGGAGAAGGACCCGGCCCAATGCGAGCTCTTCCTCGTCGAGGGTGATTCCGCCGGCGGCTCCGCCAAACAGGCGCGCGACCGCCGGACGCAGGCCGTCCTGCCCCTGCGCGGCAAGATCATCAACGTCGAGAAGGCCCGCTACGACAAGATGCTGTCGTCGCAGGAGATCAAGCTGCTGATCCAGGCGCTCGGCACGGGGATCGGCAAAGACGACTTCGACATCACCAAGCTCCGCTACCACAAGATCATCATGATGACGGACGCCGACGTCGACGGCGCGCACATCCGTACCCTGCTCCTGACCTTCTTTTTCCGCCAAATGCCGGAGATCATCGAGCGCGGCTACCTCTACATCGCGCAGCCGCCGCTCTATAAGTACCGTAAGGGCAAGATCGAGAAGTACCTCAAGGACGAGGGTGTCCTGCTCGCCTATCTGATCGACGCCGGCATGACGACGCTACACGTCACCGACGCCAAGGGCCGCGAGATCGACAAGAGCGTCATGTTGAGCCTCTTGGCGAAGCTGACCCGCTACAACCAGCTGATGGACATCGGCGCCCGCCGCCGGCCGCGCGAAGTCCTCGAATACTTCCTGCTGCACGAGGAGATCGGCCCCTCGGCCCTCGCGAACGAGGCCTCGGCCACCGAGCTCTACCACTCGATCAAAGAGTACCTCCTCGCCCACTCGAAGAAGACCGGGCAGCGCACGGCGATCTCCGGCAAGGTCATCTTCGACACCGAGGCGAGCCGCTACCAGATCATCCTCGACACGCGGATCCGCGACCTGCCGCAGACGAGCATCATCGATGCGTCGATCTTCAGCTCGGGCGAGGTCGTCGAGATCCGCCGCATAAACAAGCAGATGAACGAGGTCGCCGAGGCGCCGTTTACCTTTGCGCGAACGAACCCCAAAAAAGGCAAAGCTGCCGGGGGAGCGGCGAGCCACAAGGACGCCGACGACGACGCGCCGATCGACCTGGTCGAGGCGGGCAGCGCCGAAGCCAACCCGCTGCCCATCGGCTTGGACGGCGACACGGGCAAGCTCCACAGCATCTACGAGCTCAAGACGTTCATCGAGTCCGAAGGCCGGAAGGGCGCGTACATCCAGCGCTACAAGGGTCTCGGCGAGATGAACCCCGACCAGCTCGAAGAAACGACCATGCTCGTCGAAAAGCGGACCCTGCTGAACGTGGAGATCAACGACGCCATCGAGGCCGACCAGATCTTCTCGACTCTGATGGGCGACGACGTCGAACCGCGGCGGGAGTTCATCCAGAAAAATGCGCTCAACGTTCGCAACCTCGACGTATAACGAAGGCTCCAGGGGAAGGGATCCGTAGGAATGGAACAGCATATCAACGTCGTGCCGGTAAAAATCGAAGAAGAGATGCGCACGTCGTTTCTCAACTATTCGATGAGCGTGATCGTCTCGCGCGCCCTCCCGGACGCGCGGGACGGCCTGAAGCCCGTGCACCGCCGCATCCTTTACGTCATGTACCAGCTCAAGAACTTCCACAGCCGCCCGTACCTCAAGTCGGCGCGGATCGTCGGCGAGGTCATGGGCCGGCTTCACCCGCACGGCGACTCGGCGATCTACGAGGCGCTCGTCCGCCTCGCCCAGGACTTCTCGATGCGCTACCCGCTCGTCGACGGCCAGGGCAACTTCGGCTCCATCGACGGCGACAGCGCCGCCGCCATGCGTTACACCGAGTCCCGCCTCGAGAAGATCTCGGAGCTGCTGCTCACCGACATCGACAAGGAAACCGTCGATTTCAGCCCGAACTACGACGGCAAGGAGCTCGAGCCCGACGTCCTCCCGTCGAAGCTGCCGAACCTGCTGATCAACGGCGCCTCCGGCATCGCCGTCGGCATGGCGACCAACATCCCGCCGCACAACGTGCTCGAGATCGTCACGGCGCTCGAGGCCCTGATCGATGACCCGACGCTCTCGATCGACCAGCTGATGCACTACGTGAAGGGCCCGGACTTCCCGACCTACGGGCTGATCCACGGCGTCGCGGGCATCCGCCAGGCCTACATGACCGGGCACGGCTCGGTCATCATGCGGGCGCGCGCCGGGATTGAAGATTCCAAAAAATCCGGCAAAGAACGCATCGTCATCACCGAGATCCCCTATCAGGTGAACAAGGCGCGGCTGATCGAGAAGATCGCCGAGCTCGTCCACGAGAAGCGCCTCGAAGGCATCACCGACATCCGCGACGAGTCGGCCAAGGGCGACATCCGCGTCGTCATCGAGGTCCGTAAGGGCGAAAACGCCGACATCGTCCTGAACAATCTCTACAAACTGACGCAGATGCAGACGAGCTTCGGCGTCAACATCGTCGCGCTCGTCAACGGCGCGCCGCGGGTTTTGAACTTAAAGCAGCTGCTGGAGATCTTCTACCAGCATCGCCGGGAAGTTCTGCTCCGCCGCACCGCCTTCGAGCTGCGCAAAGCCGAGGAGCGGGGCCACATCCTCGAAGGCCTGAAGATCGCCGTCGAGAACATCGACGCCGTCGTCAAGATCGTCCGCGAGTCCAAGGACCCGGCGCTCGCACAGACGCGCCTCATGGAGACCTTCGGCCTGTCCGAGCTCCAGTCCAAGGCGATCCTCGACATGCGTCTGGCGCGCCTGACCGGCCTCGAGCGCGACAAGATCGTCGCCGAGTACACGGAAGTCATGGCCCTGATCGCCGACTTGAAGGACATCCTCGAGAAGCCCGAGCGCATCACGACGATGATCAAGGACGAGCTCACGACCCTGAAAGCCGAGCACGGCGACAAGCGCCGCACCGAGATCCACGCCTCGGCGGCCGACGAGTTCACCATGGAAAGCCTGATCGCCGACGAGGACGTCGCCGTCACGATCACGCACACCGGCTATGTCAAGCGCAC
>JAYVWD010000060.1:0-13481 GCA_043786345.1 Pseudomonadota bacterium | reverse complement strand
TAGGCGTCGTCGAACCATTCGCGGACGGGGTCGCTCTCGGCGCCCTGGGACTTCTTGACGAGGTCCGGGTACGTGGCCGTCAGGGCGACGATGCGCTCGAGCACGCCCTGCGAGGCGGTGTTGGTCTGGGGGTACTTCTCGCGGAGGAAGCGCAGCACGAAGTAGACGAGCAGCGGGTCGCGCTTCTCGGCGATGTTGAAGGCGTCGGCCGTCGTCAGCGTGCCGTTCTCTAGGCCGCTCAGGAGCCGCAACCCTTCCTTTTTTTCCTGCTCAAAGCTCATGATTGGGTCTCTCCGTCAGATGAGTTGCGAACGTCGAAGCAGCGCGTCAGGGTCCGGCTCGCGGCCGCGGAAGCTCTTGTAGAGGGTCATGGGGTGCTCGGTGCCGCCCCGCTCGAGGATCTGGGAACGAAACATGTCGGCGACTTCGCGCGAGAAGATGCCCCGCTCCTTGAACAGCTCGAAGGCGTCGGCGTCGAGCACCTCGGCCCACTTGTAGCCGTAATAGCCCGCCGAATAGCCGCCCGAGAAGATGTGCTCGAAGGAGCAGGAGAGGTTGGTCCCCGGCACGCTCGGCACCAGCTCGGTCGGCAGGATCGCCGCGAGCTCGTAGGCCTCGACGTCCTTGATGGCGGAGGGGTCCTTGGCGTACCAGGCCATGTCGAGGAGCGCGAAGCGCAGCTGACGGACCATCTGGTAGGCGGCGTGGAAGTTCTCGCTGGCCACGATCTTCTGCACGAAGGCGTCCGGGATGGCCGCGCCCGTCTCATAGTGGTGGGCGAAGAGCGCGAGGCTCTCCTTTTCGATGATCCAGTTTTCCATGATCTGCGAGGGCAGCTCGACGAAGTCGCGGTAGACGTTGGTGCACGAGAGGCTGCGGTGCGCGCACTTGCTCAGGAGCGAATGCAGCGCGTGGCCGAACTCGTGGAACAGGGTCTTCACTTCCATGAACGTCAACAGCGAGGGCTTGGTCGCGGTCGGCTTGGTGAAGTTGCAGACGATCGAGACGTGCGGGCGCTGGCTCTTGTGTTGCTCGTCGACCCATTGGCCGCGAAACCGCGTGCACCAGGCGCCGCCGCTCTTGGTCGTCCGCGGGAAGAAGTCGGCGTAAAAAAGGCCCATGTAGGCGCCCGTCGCCTCGTTCGTGACCTCGAAGACCTGGACGTCCGGCGCATAGGTCGGGACCTCGGCGACGGCTTTGAACGAGAGGCCGTAGAGCAGGCGAGCATGCTCGAAGGCGCCGGCCAGGACGCCGTCCAGGGGGAAGTACGGGCGCAGCTCCTCGGCGTTCAGGTCGAAGAGCTTCTCCTTGAGCTTGTTCGCCCAGAAGGCGTAGTCCCAGGGCATGAGCTCGGCGGTCTCGCCGGAGGCTCTCATGAACTGGCGGAGCTCTTCCATTTCCCTGATCGCCGCCGGCTTCGACTTCGTCAGCAGGCGGTCGAGGAAGGCGAGGACCTTGTCGGGATGCTCGGCCATCCGCTCTTCCATCTGGAAGTGCGCGTGCGAGCCGAAGCCCAGGAGCTTGGCGCGGGCGTAGCGCAGGCCGGCCATCTTGAGCACGAGCTCGCGGTTGGAATGCGGGCCGGCGAGGGCCCGCGCGCTGAAGGCGGTCCAGAGCTGCTGGCGGAGCGGGCGGTTCTCGGCATAACGGAGGAAGGACATCACGCTCGGCGCCTGCAAGGTGAACGCCCAGGCGTCCTTCCGGTCCTTCTCGGCGGCCGTCTGGGCCGCGGCCTCCAAGGCCGATTCCGGCAGGCCGGCGAGCTCATTCTTGGCGGTGATCACGAGCTCGTAGGCGTTGGTGTCCTTGAGCACGTTCTCGGAGAACTGCGGCCCGAGCGTCGAGAGCTCCTCGTCGATCTCACGCAGGCGCTCTTTCTCTTTGGGGGAGAGCAGGCTGCCGTTGCGGCGGAACGAGCGGTAGCTCTTGTCGGCGAGCATGCGTTGCTCGGCGTTGAGCCCGAGCGCATCGAGGCGGCCGACGACCGCGCGCACGCGCGCGAAAAGGTCGGCGTCGAGGTTGATGTCGCTCTCGAGTTCGATCAGCTTGGGCATGATCTCTTTGGCGAGCGCGTGCATCGCCGGATCGCCGTCCGCGGCGCGGAGGTTGCTGTACGTGTAGGCGATGTCGTAAACGGGCGCCGTCGCTTGTTCGAGCGCGGCGATCGTATTGGCGAAATCGGGAGCGCGCGGGTCGGCCTTGATCGCGGCGAGCTTGGCCTTCGCGCCCTGGATCGCGACGCCGAGGGCCGGGACGAAGTGCGCGATCCCGATCGCGTCGAACGGCACGGCGCCGAACGGGCGGGTCGAGGTTTCCAGCAGCGGATTGGAGCTCATGCAGGCCTTTTGCGAAAGCGAGGATCGGTAGCTCCAACTGTAGTCGGGGGTCCCGCCGCCTGTCAACCGGCTAAACGCTATTTTTCCGAATGATCGCTTTAGGTTCCGGAGCCGACTCAAGGGATTCCACCGACCTGCCGATAAGGGAGCACGATGCATTTTTGAGCAATTTCCCAAACGGGGTCTCCCATGTCCGGACTTCGCCGTTTCCTCGTCCCGACGCTCGCTGCGGCCGGCCTCGTCGCCTTGAGCGACTGCAAGCCTTCGAGCAGCTTTACGGGCGCGAACGGCACGGCCGCCCGGACGAGCGCCAAGAAGCCCGGCTCCGGCAGCGGGCCCGTCAAGGGCGACGACGACGACAAGGGCACCAAAGGGGACCCGGTGACCATCCCGGTCGGCTCCTCCAAGAGCTCCACCGACCTCCTGCCCAAAGACTCCAAGATCGAGGGCTGCGAGTCGGAGAACACGAAGATCGTCACCTGCGACCCCAAGACCGGCGAGCTCAAGGGCATCGCGCCGGGCGAAGCGCTCGTCAAGGTCAAGACCCCGGACGGTGAAAAAGAGCTCTATGTGAAGGTCACCCCGGTCGGCGGCAAGGCGGGCTCGGGCAGCGACACCGGCAGCGGGAAACTGGGATCCAACGTCGACGGCGTCGCCGGCAGCGGCTCCACCGGGGCCGTCGACAACGGCACAGGCATCAAAGGCAAGCCGGACCCGGGCGGGCTTCTCATCGACGACGGCGGCGCGCCCTGCCTCGACAAGCTCATGCCCCTCCACATCATGATCGCCCTCGACGTCACCGGGTCGATGGACGACAACATCGACGCCGTGCGCACCAACATCCTGGCCTTTGCCCAGACCGTGAAGACGATCGTCCCGGAAGGCGCCAAAGGTCCGATCCCAGACGTGAAAATCGGCGCGATCACCTACGTCGACGACGCCGGCGACCAACAGCAGATCGCCCTGACCGATCCGGCTTCGTTCGCGAGCCAGATGAGCGGGGTGGGCACCCGCGGCTTCATCCACGACCACTGTGAGGGCGGCATCAACGCGGCACGCCGGGCGATGGAGGTGCTGGCGGCGGCGCAGGCGGCGGAGCCGGGCGGCGCGATCCCGATGATCCTGGTGATCTCCGACAACTACTCGCACGACTCGATGAACGGCGAGGGCTCCCGCACCTTCGACATGTCGTCGGTCATGGCCGCCGCGCAGGCGCCCCAGTTCAAGAATATGCTCTTTTTCGACGCGGTTCCGACGACGACCGACGTGCCGCTCCTCACCGAGTGTCCGGGCGCGCCACTCAGCGCCCCGCCGGCGGCCCAGTGGGAGCCGGTGCGCCTGGCCTGGAAGGCGACGCACCCGGACTCCACGGTGTCGCCGGGCCGCAACCTCGGATTTCCGTTTACTGGAAGCACGCTGTTGAGCACGTTGCCGCAGGAGCTGAAACGGCTCCTCAAGGTCTGCTCGAAGCCCTGACCGCGCCGGTCCCGGGATGGCCAGGACTGCCGTAAATTTCCGGCGACGCTGTATCGTTCCGCCTACGATCCGGTATCGATCCGATACCGATCCGATACCGATCGGAGGCGGTCGCGGCGCTTGGTCTTTTGGCTAAAAGGCGCCAAATTTCTGGCCGTGCGGCCATCGTTGCGGACGGACCCGCCCTGGGCCCAAGGGAGGGCGCCGATCCGGCACGCCCCTTGCTATCGTAGAGCCCGGAGACCACCCAACATCAAGCTACCTCAGCCGCTCGGGAGACAAGACATGCTGCGTGCAATCGGCGCATCCGCCCTCGCGTTCTGCACCTTCTTCATCACGCCCGTCAGCGCGAGCTTCGACCGTCCCGTCGACCTCCGCGAGGTCGTGAGCGCGAGTTGGGACCTGGTCGAGATTAGCGCGCAGCTCGCGGCGACGGCCGCCGCCGAAGGGCGCCCTGAGCTGGCGGAAGCCGCTGGCGACCTCCGCACCGAAGCCGCCGCGTGGTATGTCGCCGTGCGCGGCCTCGGCGACGCCAACAGCACCCTCGCTCCCGACGCGGTGCCGGCGGCGCAGGACGAGATGTCCCAGGCCTTTGAGGACGTGGCGGGGCGCATGGATGAGTCGGATGGTTGCTCGCCCGAGCTTCGGACGCTGTGGCGGATGACGCAAACCCGGATGCGGAACGCGACTCATGCGACCCGGTCGCAGGCGGATGCGCTGGATCGATAAGTGCGTGGTCGGGTTGGACCGAGGCGAAAAGTCTGAGAGGTCGGGCTCCCTTTTTAGGGAACCCGACTTTTTTGGGTCAGAGCTTCGTCACGGAGCAGCTGTAGTCGATGCGGGTGACGTTGCGGCCCTCATACACGGCCTGGATGAAGGCCATGGACGTCGCCGTGAGCGGGATGCCGACCGGCCGGGTGGCGAGGTCGAGGCCCCCGATGTTGCTGTAGTTGAGCTGGCCCGAGATCGGGGTCGGTCTTCGGGACCACCGAGCTTTACCCCAAGAGCCCCGGGACGACAAGGAGCAGGTCGCCCCGCGCCCGCACCCGCGCGTCAGCCGGCGCGCCGCCGCCCTCCGCGCGCGGCGAGCATGGCCGCAGCCGCCAGATTCAACAGCAGAAACCCGAGGCCCGACCGGCCGGGCGTGGCGGCGGCGGCGACCCCGCAGTTGTTGTCGACCCGCGAGATCGACGGCGGCACGTAGCCGGCGGCCTGGCGGCAGTTCTCGACGGCGCAGCGCGCGTCGACGACGCCCGACCCGAGGAGCGGGCGGCGGACGTTGTCGCCTTCGGGCTGGACGTAATAGTAGCGGCGGTTGTAGCCGTTGCCGACGTCCGGGTTATAGATCGACGGGTCGGTGCCGTAGATGATGCTGTCTCTGAGCTGGCCGAAGCTCCTGTTCGGGTCGACGGTGAGCACCAGGCCCGCGATGCCGGTCACGACCGGACACGCCATCGAGGTGCCGACCTTGTAGGTGCCGCCGCCGCCGGGCTTGAGCGAGTAAATCATCTGCTCGTCCGAGGTCTTGCCGGTGCCGATGCCGCCCGGGGCGGCGACGTCGACCCAGGGGCCGTAGTTCGAGTACGACGCTTTGCGCAGCAGCGGATCGAGGGCGGAGACGGCGATCGCCTTCTCGTTCGCCGCGGGGTAGAGGCGCTGCATCGAGTCCTCGTTGCCGGCGGCGCCCACCACCAGGATCTCGTTGGGCGGCTGCGCGAGCACGCTGATCAGGATCGTGGCGGCGCGGGAGCGCGCGTAGTCGCCGAAGGAGGAGTTGACGACGCGCACCAGCGACTTCTGGTTGCGCACGAACTTGGTGATGTACTTGAGGCCGGCCAGCTGCCACTTGGTCTGGGCGCCGCCCTTCTTCGGGTCGAGCTCGGACGGCCCGATGATCTTGACCGGCATGACCTTGCAGAGCGGGCAGACGCCGCCATAGCCCGCATTCACGTTCGCCGCGATGATGCCGGCGACGTGCGTGCCGTGCTGGCAGTTCTTCTGGCCATCCGGGTCCTCGGGGCAGGCCTTGCCCACGATATTGTAGGCGAACGGGTAGACGACGCCGTCGCCGAAGACCCCTTTGACCGTCTTGGTCACGTCGCAGCCGTTGACATCGCCGGGGCAGCCGGACTGGCCGGGCGCGGTGTTTATCCAAAGGTGGTCCAGGATGTCCGGGTGCTCGATGTCCAGGCCGGAATCCATGATCGCGACGACGGGCGCGAAGAGCGCCTCGTCCGACGGGTGCGGCGGAATCTTGCGCTGCTCCATCGAGTCGAAGGCGTCGTAAAGCTTGATCGCCTTGTGCCACCAGATGTTGGCCGCGGCGTAGCTGGTCTTGTAGGTGGCGAAGACGCCGTCCAGAGTTGAGAAGTAGTTGGGCTCGGCGAACCAGATCGACTTGTCCCGGTCCCACTCGCCAAGGACCTGCTCGGCGGCCTCGGGGGAGGCGAAGCGGACCTCGGCGAGCGTGCCCATCACCGGGTCGGGGCGGTCGGCCTCGAAGGCGAGGCGCAGAGCGGCGGGCGGCGCAAAGTCGTTGCCGTACACGGGCTTGCCGGGGACGCCGAGGTTCACCTGGTCGAGGTAGTCGATGTCGGTGATGCGCGGGTCGCCGAGGAGCTTCGGGGCGACCAGGCCGTAGTAGTGCTTGTACTCGCTAAGATGGCTCGCGAAGGCCTGCACCGGCGCGGCGCTGCGGAACATCACGATATAGCTGCCGCGGACGGCGCGGCCCAGCGCGACCTCGGCCTTCGTGGCGACGCTGACGACCCGGTTCGCGATGCCGTCGAGGTGCAGACGCCGGGACAGGACGTCCCCCTCGTAGCCGCACGCACTTAGCCCCAGGCACAGGCCTAAGAGGCTCGACGCCGCGGCGAGGCGGTGACGGATTATGGCGTTGGCGATCATATATAGTGATTGGATCACTGGCCGGCCGCGTTTGCCAAGGGACCCGGGCCGGGAGGCTCCTGAGAGGTGGCGGCAAAGGCTCGGAATGTCTATCCTTTGCCGATGCATTTCGCCCGATTCCGGAAGGTCGCCCTCGCGGCCCTGAGCGTCGCCTCGCTGGGGCTCGCCGCAGGGCGGGGTCCCGATGCGCGCGCGGCGAGCGACGCGCCGGGACGGCCCAAGGGCGGGTTCGCCGGGCCCCCCGAGGCGCTCGTCGCGACGGGGGACCAGCGGCTCGCGACGCTGCGGTACGACGAGGCGGTGACGCTCTACCGGCGCTACCTCCGGCGCGCGCCGAAGGACTACAAGGTCTGGAGCAAGCTCGGGGCGGCGTACTTCTATACGGGTCAGCCGCGCAAGGCGCTCAAGAATCTGAAGCACGTCGAGCGGCGCACCCCCGAAAAGTCCTACAACTATTATTATCAGGGCCTCTGCCACCTGCTGCTCGGACAGCCGCAGAAGGCGCGCGACTACCTGCAGTATGCCGGCCAGAAGTTCAAGGACGATTGGGGCGCGAAGGCCGTCTATGAGATGGCGGTCCTGGAGTACAAGGCCAAGGCGAAGGACAAGGCGCTCTACTGGCTCGCGCTCTATCTGGAACGCAGCCCCAAGGGCGCCTCGGCCGAGGAGGTCCGGCGCCTTTCGGCGAGCCTCAAAGACGACGCCTGGGTCGACGACGCTAGGGGCACGCCGCTCCCGGATACCGAGAAAGCGCAGTTCAAGTACAGCAACCTTTCGTTCACGGCCCGGCCGCACTACTGGTTCCTCTCCGGCGGCGCGCGCTTCGAACAGCGCACCGGCAAGGAGCCCGATCAGGGCGGCAAGATCAAGGACAGCGGCTCGACCGACGAGACCGCGCTCTTCAGCATGGGCGCCGGCTTAGGCCCCCTGCGCTACGGCAACACGACGGTCACCTCGGGCTACACCTACAAGCAGAGCTGGCACACCGACGCCGACCGCGCCGCCGAATGGCTGCAGGACTGGACGGACTTCGTCTATTTCCCGCTGCGCTCGGACCTGCTCGAGCGGCGGCACCAGATCTTCGTCGACGTCCGGCACGACCTCGGGAGCTCCTATTATTTCGGCGTCTATGGGCGCTACGAGCTGGCGCGGATCGGCTCGAGCATCTTCCCCAACCCGGAGACCTTGGACCTGCAGCAGGTGATCCCGGTTTCCGACACCCAGCTGGTGATCCCCTGGTTCGGGATCTCCTGGAACAATACGACGCGGACCCTGGCGTACCTCTATGCCCGCAAGGAAATCAACGACAACCAGCCCGCCTACTCGAACGAGACGGTAAGCCTCGTCGGCGACGCCGGCCGGCCGACGGGAAGCATCGGGCTCAGCCACACGATGGATTTCCCCGAAGTCGATACGACAGTGGACCTCGAGGTCTTCCACTATGAGTTCGTCTACAACGACAAGTTCCTCGACTATGCGCGCAACGGCTTCTTCGCCTCGGCGGAAAACCGGCTCTTTTTGAGCCTCCAGGCCTCGCTATTGTTCGGCTATTACGCCGACACCTACGTGCGGGACCGGCCGAAGGCGGCCGGAAGCTGCGGCGCGCAGCCGGACATCCTGCCCGGGACGACCGCGCCGCAGCCGGCGGGCCCGGACTTGAAGGCCAAGCCGATCGACTGCGAGCGCAACGACACCGGGCTCCTGCTCCAGGCCGGCGCCGCATGGACTTTTTCCCAGTACAACCGCCTCGACGGCTTCATCCAGATCGTGCAGAACGACAACGCCGAGCTCGAGGAATATCAGGAGCAGAAAGTCTCGGCGCAGGTCGGCTGGACGATGGCGTTCCCGAGCGTCAAACGCGTGTCACGCATCGTGGACCGGTACGCGGACTCGGCGTTCACGAAAGAGGCCAAGTAGCGGCGCGGCCAGGACGAGCGCGGCGACGAGGCCGCGCCACGGCCTGTTCTCGCGGCCGGGAAGCGTGCCGCAGCCGCGCGAAACGGTATCGTCCACCTCGAGCGCGACGCCCGAGACGCGCTCGTTGGCGATCGCGGCGGCGGCATCGACGATGCCGGAGCCGAGCAGGGGAATGCGGCCTTCGTCGGGATAGGCCGGGTAGTAGCTCTCGAGGTTATAGCCGACGCCCGGCGCATAGAGCCGCGGGTCGGCCGTGCGGAGGAGGCTCGCGCGCAGCGCGGACGTCGAGCGACCGGGGTCGGCGGCGAGAACCAGGCCGGCGACGCCGGCGACGACGGGGCTCGCCATCGACGTGCCTTGCTTTTCGCCCTTCCCCTGGAGGCCGGGGATGGTCGACATGATTTGCGGCCCGTGCGAGGCGTCGCCGCCCGGCGCCGAGATGCCGACCCAGGGGCCGTAGTTGGAGTAGATCGCCTTGACGTCGTCCTGGCCCGTCGCCGCGACGGCGAGCGCCTCGGGAAAGCCGGCCGGGTAGGAGCGGATGATCGCGTCCTCGTTGCCGGCGGCGGCGACCACGAGGACGTTGTTCGGCGGGCGCGAGAGCACCGTGATCAGCAGCGCGATCGCGCGCGAGCGCGAAAATGTGCCGATCGAGGCGTTGGCGACGTGCACGAGGTCGTCGCCACTCGCCTGCTTGAAGCGCGTCAAATACTTGAAACCATTGAGGATTGATGAGTCCGCGGCGACTCCGTCCTTGATCACTTTGATGATCATGATCTGGCAGAACGGGCAGACGCCGCCGATCGCCGCGCTGCCGGTGCCGTCGGCCGTCGCGGCGATGATGCCGGCGACGTGGGTGCCGTGGCCGCAGCTGTCGGCCTGGGCGTGCAGGGCCTTGATCGGCGAGTCGGCGTTAGGGCAGGCTTCGCCGTGGTTCTTCGTCGTGTACGGGTAGACGTCGCCGTTGCCGAACGTGTCCTTGGTCGCGTCGGTGGCGTTGCAGCCGTAGACGTCGGTGCCGCAGTCGGCGACGCCGACCTTCGGGTTGTGCCAGATGTGTTTACTCAGGTACTGGTTTTCCGCGTCGACGCCGCTGTCGAGGACGGCGATGACGGGCTTCGTCGGCGTGATGCCTTTGGACGCGATGAGGTTCAAAGCCTCGACCAGGCGGATGCTGGCGTGCCACCAGACGGCCATGTCGGTATAGGTCCTGATGAGCTCCGGCGTCAGCGCCTCCTGCGACGGGCGGCTCTGGTGGTTCGGCTCCGCGAACCAGAGGAGCTTCTGCGCCTCCCAGTCATGGAGCGCGGCGGCGGCATCGGCCTCGGAAGCGAACTCGACCTGGGCGATCGCGCCGGGGATCTCGGCGGTGCCGGCGGCGTTCCAGGCGAGGCGGAGCGCGCGCGGCGGGTCGAGGGCGCGGACGCGCTCGGGGTCCTTGGGGTTCGCGAGGTCCACCGTCGTGATGTAGCGGAGGTCTTTGACGCGCGGGTCGGCGGTGACGGGGCGGCTAAGGGCGGCATAGTTGAGCCGCGCCTCGGCGGCGAACGAGCCGAACTGGCGCGCGGCGCCGACCTGGCCGCGAAACGTGACGATATAGCTGTGCGCGGCGACGGCGCCGCCGGCGATCTCGGCCGGCGTCGCGAGCGTGACGGCGCCCGGCGGCGGCGGTACGGGGTCGCCTTCGCGGCCGCACGCCGCGCCGAGGCCCGTCAGAAGGAGGGCCGTCCCGGCAAAGGCAAAGGCGCGGCGCGGCAGGGGGGCGGTCATGGCGCGATTATAGGGGCCCCGCCCGGCGAAGCCAAGGCGGCGGCGGTGAGCGCCGTGCGCGGTCCGACCGCGCGGGCCGGGGCGCCGCGAAACTGGGAGTCGATCAAGGCCAGGAGGGTGTTGAGGAGCTCCAAGTTGAGGAAGAGGTCGGCCGGGAGCGCGTCGAGGCTTTCGCCCGTGAAGTTGAGCGGACAAACATCTTTTTGTTTATCGCCGGCCGCCGTCCGCAGGACGAGCGGGGCGCCGTGACTCCGGCAGACGATGGGGCGTGCCTCATAGACGGCGCAGAGGCCCGCGGCGTCGAGGAACTGGCAGCGCTTGCCGCCGTGGGGGTCCGCGGCGGCGAGGGCCACGAGGCGGCGGTGCAGCGCCGGCCGCGCGGCGACGTGGCGCGCGAGGTGGGCGGCCTCGACGGCGTTCACCGTGAGACCGGGCAGGCAGCACTGGTGGCAGCCGGAAGCGCACGTCATGGCGGCGGCGGCCCTGGCCCTGATACCGGCGAACGAGGCGTCGACCTTGGCCAGGAGGTCGGCGTAGTTCCCGAGGGCGCGGTCCTGGTCGCCGCCGCTCCCCGTGCTCATCTGGCCTCGACCGGCGGGGCTTTCGGACTGCCCGGGGCGAGCAGGAGGCCGTACCCGACGTTCTTACCGATGGGAAGCCCGCGGAAGGGCGCCGAGGCGCGGCGGATCTTGCTCGCGGCGAGCCGCGCGGCGAAGGGCTGGCTCGCGGCGGCCGCCGCCGCCATCGACTGGCGCAAGGTCGCGAGGAAGCCGTTCAAAAGGGCGCGCGCGGATACCGGCGTGAGCCAGCGGGCGTCGAAGTGGAGCGTCACCCGCAGCTCGCCCCCGTAGTTGACGACGCCGATCGCCGCGCGCGTCTCCGGGCGGATCGGCGGCAGGAGCTCGAGGCTCGCCAGGGTCAAGGGGCCGACGCGCAGGCGGCCGCGCCCGTCGCGAGGCAGGGCGCTGGCGAAAAACGGCGTCCCGAGGTTGCTCAGGACCGCCGTCGCGGAGCAGCCCCAAGGCCGGCGCGCGGTCACGAGCAGCTTGAGCCCGCCCGGCACCCTGGACAAGGCCGCCGCGACGATCAGCAGCGCGTGGCCGAGGCGGAAGTGCTTGATCGCGCGCGTCTCGCGCACGATCCCCTCGAGGAGGTCCGGCGCATCGAGCGCGGCGCCCTTGCGGTCGAGGAAGCACATGCTGACGACGTTGGCCGCCGGCATCGCGCGGTCGGCCCCGAGCCGCATGTTGATCGGCATGGCGAGGCGGAGGTTGCGGCGCGCGTCGTGGTCGCGATTCCAGGTGTCGAGGGCGCGGAAAAGGTCGGCGAGCATCAGGTCGTTGACGGTCGCGCCGTAACGGTGGGCCTCGCCGCGCAGCGCCAAGGCCTCGGATTCGGAAAGCGTCTGGTCGACACAGGAGGGGAACTGCGCGGGCGTGATGGTGCGCGGCACGGCCTCGCCGCGCGCCGGCGTGAGCGGGGCCGGAAACTGGCGGGAAAAGAGCCAGATGCGGTGCAGGACCCCGAGGCGGCGGCGGCGTTGGTCACGCGGCGTCACGTGAAACGCCGCCCGGCCCGCGAGCAGCGCCGGCACGAGCGGACGGGCAGTGACCGCGGCGCCGGCGGCGTCCGCGTAGGCGATCAGGACGTCTTCCAGAAACTGGACGGCGCCGTTCGCGTCGGCCGCGGCGTGGTGGGTCTGCAGCCAGAGCCAGGGGCCGCGCAGAAAGAGGCGCACCCCCGCTTCGGCGGTGATGTCGAGGTGCGCAGTGCCGCGCGGGTAGCGAAACGGGGTGCCTTCGGGGGCGTCGTCGAGGAAGACCGCGGCCTGTTCGGGGACGCTCCAGGAAAGCTCGGCGCCTTTGGCGCGCGCGTCGCCGCCGACGATCGTCGCCGTCAGGAGCGGGTGCCGCGCCAGGGCCGCGGTCGCGGCGGCACGCAGGGCGGTCGCGGCGAGCGGGCCGTCGAGCCGGGCGCGCAGGAAGAAGGTCATCGGGTATTCGGGGCGGTCGTCGGCGAACATCAAATGTTCAAACGGCGCCAGGGTCGTGAGCGGATCCAACAGGTCCTCGCGCGGAGCAGAAGGGAGGTCGAGACGACGAAAACGAGATCCTAACAGATTGCCTGAGCAGGGCGAACCAAGTTAAGGTTTTCTCAACGTTTTCGCCTTCTAGTGCCCTGCCTCGGAGCGACTTCATGAGGGCCCTTCCGACCACTCTTCTCCGCACTTTGGGCGTGTCCGCGGCCAGCGGACTCGTGCGGCACGACGGCCGCTTCTGGGTGGTCGCGGACGACGAGCTCGGGCTCTACTCGTTCCCGCTGCAAGGGGGCGGGGCGCTCGCGCCGTTCGCCCTTTTTCCCGGCGCCCTGCCCGAGGCGGCGGCGGCGCGGAAGGCGGCGAAGCCGGACCTCGAGGCCCTCGCGCTGCTGCCGGCCGGCAGCGCCGGCGCCGTGGCGGCCTTGCTCGCCGTGCCCTCCGGGTCGACGGAGAAGCGGGCGCGCGGGGCGCTGGTCGCCGGCGGCAAGGCCCGCATCGTCGACTTCGCCGCCTTTTACGCCAGCTTGCGGACGGAGATTCCCGAGCTCAACGTCGAAGGCGCCGCCGTCTGCGGCGACCGGCTCGTACTGCTCCAGCGGGGCAACGGCAAGCGGCGCTTCAACGCGTTGATCGTCCTCGACCTCGCCGCCATGGTGGCGGGCCTCACGGGGCCCGGCGCGCTGGCGGCGGGGATGCCGCGCACGATCGTCCCCGTGGCGCTCGGCGCGCTGGCCGGAACGCCCTTGAGCTTCACCGACGCGACGCCCCTCGGGGAAAACCGAATTTTGTTTACGGCGGCGGCCGAGGCCACCGACGATCCTTACCTGGACGGGGCGTGCGCGGGATCGGTCGTCGGCTTTTGCGCGCTAACCGGCCAGCTGGGCGACGTGCTGGCGCTGGAGCCGGCCATAAAGGCCGAAGGAATCCACGCGGATGAGGCGAGCGGCGATCTGGACCTCTTCCTCGTCACCGACGCCGACGACCGGGCCAAACCCTCGGAGCTGCGGCATGCGCGCCTCAACGCCCGGACCACGCGC
>JAYVWD010000059.1:0-2412 GCA_043786345.1 Pseudomonadota bacterium | reverse complement strand
GCCCCCGCGGCGCGCCCCGCTGCCGCGCCCGCGGTCGCGCCGCCGGCGGATCAAGCCTTGCCCTGGCCCGCTGGCCTGTCGATGCCCATCCGCCTGATCGGGATCGACCCGGAAGAGGCCGCCGCCGCCCGCCCGGCCCTCTCCGCGGCCGAGCGCGCCCTGCCCGGCGCGTGGCTGGCCGCGGCGCGCCCGTTGACGCAGCTCGCGCAGCAGAAACACGTCGTCACCATGAACGCGCTCCGCGTCACGGAGCGGATCCTGACGGGCAAGCCTAAGGCCCCCATTCCGGTGCCGAGCGTCGTCCTCGAACCGGCCTGGTGCACGCTGATGGACCGCCACGTCCTGATGGTGACGGTCGCCGACGCCCGCACGAATCAGCTGCTCGGTGCCGCGCACGCCGCCGTGCCGCGGGCGCAGTGGGCGCAGGGGAACGGCCTCACGGCACGCTTTACAACCCTGGCGCGCGCGGCCCTCGCGGCGGCCAATCAACGGGGCGCGGCGCCGCCGGCCGATGCGCTCCACGTCGGCCTCGACCTGGGGCGCAACGTGACGCGCGCCGATGAGGGCTCGAGCCTCTGCCTGACCCTCCTCCTCGAGGAGCAAATCGCCAAGGATTTCACCGTGGCCCGCGCCCTGGGCACCGACATGCTGGCGACCGCGCGCGACCAGCTCGGGCAAAAGTCCGAGCTCCGCCGGCCGACGCGCCGCTTCGTCCTCCGCTGGCAGAACCTCCCGGAAACCGGCAAGGGCCCCAAGCGCACCTTGCCGGTGGCTTTGGACCTCGAGGCGACGCGCCTGGAGTCCGTCCTGGGCCAGCACATTCCCGAGCCCGCGCACAAGAGCCGCTGGACGTTCTCGCCCGGCAGCAACGCGCAGATCGGCTTCGTCGTCGACGCCGGGTTCGCCAAGCTCCTCGACGGTGAGCGCGAGGCGCTCAAACTGGCCGACGCGCCCCAGGCCGCGAAGATCGACCGGGCCTGGGTGTACCTCGACCGCGGCCGCGCCTGGGGCCTAAAGATGAACGACCGCCTCGTCACCCAAGGTCCGGGCGGCGAGCCCATCAAGGGCCACGTCGTGCGCTTCTTCGGGCCCGAGCTCAAAATCGTGTCGCCGCGCGGCTTCCCGGTGCGCGAAGGCGCGATCCTCTACATCCGCAAAGGCCAGAAGGTGGCCCAGCTCGGCCAGCCGTTCAAGTTCGACGCCCAGCCGTTTCCGACCCCCTGGCCGCCGCCGCCGCCCGCCGGCGCGACCGCCAAGCCCTGATTCCCTTCGCTAGGAGCCAGTCATGATCCGTCCACCCAAGACCTTCGCCATGCTGCTGCTCGCGGCCGCGCTGGTCGTTTGCGCCCCCGCCTGCGGGAAAAAGAGCAGCGGCGACGACGACGATGCGCCGGCCAAGACCGCCGGTACCGGTTCCAAGACGACGGTGAAGAAGGGCGCGGCGCTCACCGGCAAGGTCGCCGGCAGCGAGTGGACCGTTGCCGCCGCCCGCGCGATCCCGACCGTCGACGACGATGCGACGCAGCCTTACACGATCCGGCTCGTCTCCGACAAGTTCGACGCGGCCTGCCAGGAGTCGGTCCTGCAAGGAGCCGACAAGAAAAGCCTCGAATTCCTCGCCAAAGTGGACAAAACGGGCGAGGTGGCGCTGGCAGCGGCGGCGAAGTTCCAGTTCATCGACGAGTCCGGCGCGAAGTCCAAAAAAGTCGACGCCAAGTCGGCGACGCTGACGATCGATACCACGACGGCGACCACGATCAAGGGCAAGCTCACGGCGACGGCCGACGACGACGACACCGTCACCGGCACCGTCTCGATCCTCAAATGCTGCGCGACCGAGGACGGGCTGGCGTACCAGGCTTGCACGCCCTGAACGATTGATCTTTTGCCCCCCTTGGGTAAGACTGGGCGTCGGCCTCGGCTGTGGTCCCTTAGTTAAATGGATATAACAACCCCTTCCTAAGGGGTGGTTGGGGGTTCGATTCCCTCAGGGACCGCCATCAACCACATTTCCGAACTTTGACCTGCGCGCTGCATTTCAGAGACGTCCGCAGGGGGATCCGCTCATGGCGACCAAGACCAAATCCAAGAAGACGTCGATCAAGCGCAGCCGCAAGAACGTCAACGAGGCCGGGTTTGAAAGCCTGCTGCACGCGTCCCTCTTCCAAGGCCAGGCTCTGCTCATCGAGATGGCGCGGAACCATGCGACTGACGTGCTGAAGCACATGACGGACTTTTCCCTGAAAGGGGCCGAGAGTGCCGTGACTCAGATGAGCAAAGCCATTGGCGCGCTCGAAAAGGCATACGAGCTTCTGCTCAATGCCGAGCTCGCGGCCCTCGAGAAAAAACGCGCCTGAGCGGACGCTCGATTCCGCGCCGGGTCCTTCCTTCGCACACGAGGCTACCTTGAAC
>JAYVWD010000058.1:0-4556 GCA_043786345.1 Pseudomonadota bacterium | reverse complement strand
CGCCGCGCTTCCGCGGCGGGCGCCCGCCTTTTGCGGCTCAGAATTGGCAGATGTCCGTGCCGGGGACCGGGCACGGCGTCTTCGCCGGCAGGCCGTTGCCGCGCAGATCGAGCCGCGTCAGCGCCGTCAGCGGCGCCAACGGGGCGACGATGCCGATCTGATTGTACGACAGGTCGAGCTCGGTCAAGGCCGTGAGCGTGGCGAGCGGCGCGGCATTTTTCAAGCGGTTGCGCGCGAGCCGCAGGTTTCTGAGCGAGGTCCGCGCGGCGAGCGGGCCGGCGTCGGCGAGCTCGTTGCGCGAAAGGTCGAGGACCTCGAGGGCCGGCGGCCAGGTCCAGCCGTCGACCGCGCCGATGTGCCCGTCGCGCAGGCTCAGCTCGGACAGGTGCGGGACCAGCTCGCCATGGTCCATGCGGGTCACCGCATTGCGGTCGGCGGAGAGCAACGTGAGGCCCGCGGGCAAGCGTGAAAAATCAAGATAAAACAAGACATTGTGATCGACAGCGAGGGTTTTGAGGGCGACACAGGCGCGCAAATCGGGGAGCTCCGTGAGGCCGGAGTCGTCGACGATCAGATGCGCGAGCCCCGCGAGCGCCCCCAGGGCCGAGGGCTTGTCGAGCGTGGCGCGCGTGAGCATCAGAGTCTCGAGCGCCGTCAGGGACGCGAGCGCGGCGAGGCCCAGCAGCGGGCGGCCGCCGGCGGTGAGCCGGGCCAGGACCGGGGCACCGGCGAGCGACGCCAGGTCGAGGGGCTCGTCAGCCGGCTCGCCGCGCGCGACGGAGAGCGCCGTGAGCCGTGGCAGGGCGGCGAGCGGCGCCAGGTCGGTGACGCCAGTGTCGTCGAGCTGCAGGCGCGCGAGTTGCGCCAAGCCGGAGAGCGGCGCCAAGCTTTGCAGGGGGTTGCCCGCGGCGTTCAGGGCTTGCAGACCCGCGAGCGGCGCGGCGCCCATGAGGTCGGTCAGGGCATTGGCGTCCACCGCCAGCTCGACGAGGGCCGCAAAGCGCTCGAGCCCGCCGAGGTCGGCCAACTGGTTGTGGCCCGCCGCGAGTACCCGGAGCGCGCCGAGCGGCGGTAACACCTTGAGGCTCGCGATATTGAGCCGCTCCACCGAGAGCGCGGTCAGGTCGGGGAAGACGACGAGCGTCCCGACGTCGAGGTGCGGATTCTCGGAGACGTCGAGCGCGCGCAGCAGCGGCATGCCCGTGAGCGGCGCGAGCGAGGCGATGTCGTTGCCGCGCAGCGAGAGCTCCACCAGGTCGCCGAAGCCCGTGAGCGGGGCGACGTCGGTCACCCCCGCGAAGCTCACGTTCAGGGCGCGCGGCGCGCGGCTCGCATAACGCGTGAGCGCCAGCGTGCAATCCGGCTTTTTTGGATCGACCCCAAGGTCCACTAGGATCGCGTCGACGGTGCGGCGCGTCTCCGCGGGCACCGTCTGGTCGCCGCACCAGTCCTCGAAGCTGGCGCGGTTCGCCGGGAGGGCGTCGTCCGCGCCGGGCGTCTGCGTGCGGGGCGTCTTGTCGGCGCGCGCGCACCCGGCGACCGCGCCGAGCAGGGCGACGGCCCAAAGGGCGCTTTTTCGGCGGGGAAATACGGTCATTCCTAAAGGTTAAGACCCGGCCCCGAAAACATCCAGCCCTAAAAACCGCAGCACCTGCCCGAGGCCGTGCACCGACCCGCAGGCGACGAGGGGCACGGTCGGGGCGGCGGCGGCGGCGTCCCAGGCGCCAGCCAGCGTGTCGAACCAGGGCAGGTCGGCGTGGCGCGCCGCCAGCAGCCCCCGGCTCCACGAACGCTCCCCGTCCAGCGGAAACAGGTGCACCGGCGCCAGGGCCGTCCGCAGCACGTCCAGCACGGCATCGAAATCCTTGTCGGCCAGGATCGAGACCAGCGCCGGAAGTCTGGCGCCGCCGGCAGCGGCCCGGAGCGGCGCGAGGGCCTCCACGAAGGCGCGCGCGCCTTGAACGTTGTGGCAAACGTCGAGCAGCAGCTCGCGGCCGCGCGCCTGCGTACGCTCGAACCGCGCCCGGAGGCTCGGGGGCCGGGCCGTCCGCGCCAGGCGTCCGGCGTCGAAGGCGCGGGCCAGGTCCGGCGCGAGGCGCTGCTCATGGCCCAAAATCCAGTAAGCGATCGCGGCCTTGGCGAGGTTGTCGCGCAAAAACGCGGGGAAATCGCGCCAAACCGGGGGCAGCGCCGCCTCAGCCGGCGGCAGCCCCGGTACCGTTACGGCAAGGCGCGCGCCGTCGGCCGAAAACCGGGAATGCACGCCCGCCCGGAAGACGGGCGCCCCGAGGCGGGCCGCCTCGTCGAGCAGGGCGCGCTCCGCCTCGGCCTCGAGCGTCCCCGGCGCGCCGAGGACGACCGGCACCCGCGGGCGCATGATCCCGGCCTTCTCCCGGGCGATGCCGGCGATGGTATCGCCCAGGTATTGCTGGTGATCCAGGCCGATGCTGGCGATGATCGAGAGCACGGGCTCGACGGCGTTCGTTGAGTCGAAGCGCCCGCCGAGGCCGACCTCGAGGAGGTTGACCCGCGTGCCGCGCGCCGCGAAGGCCGCGAGCCCCAGCAGGGTACTCACCTCGAAGAACGACATCGCCTCGTATACGGGGGCCGGGATCCGGGCGCGCAGCCGCGCCAGCTCGCCCACCAAGGCCGCGTCGTCGATCCGCGGGAGCGCGTCGACCTGGATCCGCTCGCAGAACTCGTAGAGGTGCGGCGACGTGAAGATGCCGGTCGGGACGCCGCCGGCCGCGAGCATCTGGAAGAGGTACCCGGTCGTCGTCCCCTTGCCGTTCGTGCCCGCGATCAGGACGCAAGGGGTCGCGAGCGCCGCCGGGTCCATCGCCGGCAGCGCCGCGCGGATCCGCTCCAAGCCGGGCTTGATGACCTGCGGGCGCTTCGCGTAGAGCGCCCGCAGGACGTCTTCCGACGGGCGCTTGTCGGCGTCAGCGTTCAAAGGGCAGGAGGATATCCAAAATTTTGCCGATGGTCGGGCGCAGGGCGTCCCGGTGGCAGATCATGTCGAGCATCCCGTGGTCGAGCAGGTATTCCGAGCGCTGGAAGCCCTCGGGGAGCTTTTCGCGGATCGTCTGTTGGATGACGCGCGGCCCGGCGAAGCCGATCAGCGCGTCCGGCTCGCCGATGTTGACGTCGCCGAGCATCGCGAAGCTCGCGGCCACGCCGCCGGTCGTCGGGTGGGTGAGCACGGAGACGAACGGGACGCCGGCCTCGCGCAGCTTGGCGAGCGCCGCGCAGGTCTTGGCCATCTGCATCAGCGACAGGATGCCTTCCTGCATGCGGGCGCCGCCCGAGGCCGAGAAGATGATCGCCGGCTCGCGCCGCTCGGCGGCGCGGATGAAGAGCCGCGCGATTTTCTCGCCGACGACGGAGCCCATGCTGCCGCCCATGAACTGGAAGTCGAAGACGCCGAGCTGGACGGGCCGCGCGAAGAGCATGCCGCGGCCGGCCGAGAACGCGTCGAAGCGGCCGGTGCGGCGGTGCATGTCGATCAGGCGATCGCGGTATTGCTTGGTGTCTACGAACTTGAGCGGATCGGTGCTGCAGAGGTCGTGGTCGAACTCCTGAAAGCTGTCCGGATCCAGGAAGGCGTGCACGCGCGACAGGGCCGGCAACGGGAAGTGGTGATGACACTTCGGGCAGACGTTCTGGTTCGAGTGGAACTCGCTCTTGAGGATGATCTCGCTACACTTGGTGCAGCGTTCCCAGAGTCCGTCGGGAGTATCGGTGCGCTGGCCTTTGCCGAGCGGTGCCTTCTCGCGGTTCAGCCAAGCCATGGTTTCCCTTCTGCCAAATCGATCAGGAAACGCTATCCCGCCTGACGGGCGCGGTCAACCCTCCGTCCTGACGGCCGAAGCGCCGCGGATTTTCCCTTCGACCAAGCCATTTTCCCCAAAAAAAACAACTATTTTCCCGTTGCCAAGGGATGAAATTACCGTAAGATCGACCTATCCCTCAGGACTATATCCGGTTCGTATGCCCCGCTTGCGGCTTCCATGAAGGAGGCGAAGAGCAGGGCGGCACTTTGTGCCGAAGGACGCGGACACCTTGGGGCCGAAGCGACGGAACGCACACCCAAGGGAAGGGGTCTCAAGGATGAGCTGCAGGAAATGCCCGCACCACGTGCGTCACGGCAAAGCCGGGTCCGACGGCAAATCGATCGAGTTCAAGAGCCTCTGCGGCTTGCGGATGAAGGTGAACGAGACGCAGGACTGCTCGCACTTCCCCTTCAAGTCGGGCTTCGAGTACACGATCTGCGCGATCTACCTCGACACCTTCAAGACGCCGGGCCAACGCAACGACGTCAACCCGACCTCGGGCTTCGAGTACTCCGACAAGCTCACGGGCAACTCGATTACGGAGATGGAGCTCCTCTGAGCTCCGGTTCCGCGGCACCGACCGGTGCCTCTCGTTTCGATCAGGATCTTTGGGTCATAGCTGCTGGGGGCTTGCGCTCCCAGCAGCGTTCTTCGTCTCAAAGTCTGTCGATAAATGGCCGTCTGCGTCGTTGCCGACCATCGCGGAAATCCTCATTTACGCGA
>JAYVWD010000057.1:0-3393 GCA_043786345.1 Pseudomonadota bacterium | reverse complement strand
GGGGCGTCCGTCGCCAGGCCCGTCGTCCACTTGTTCGTGGCCGGGTTGAAGATCCCCGTAACGTTGCTCAGGTTGGACAGATTATCGGTCTGGCCGCCGAAGACGATCATCCGGTCGTCGGCCCACACCGCGGTGTGGAGCTTGTAGGCCATCCCGCTCGGCGCATCGCCGACGGGTAGCGCGCGCCATTGCTGGCCCACCGCCTTGGCGGGGTTGTAGATGCCGCCCGCGAAGTTGGAGCCGGAGCGCGGCGTGCCGCCGTAGACGATCAGCTCCGTGCCGGTCCAGACCGCCGACTGGTAAGGGAAGTCGACCGCCCGGGTGTCCGGGTTGAACTGCGCGCCGCCGACCGGCGCCGTGATCGCGGTCCAGGCCTGGGCGGCGAAGTCGTAGACCGCGCCGTTGTTCTGCCAATTGGACACCGCCCCGAAGGCGCCGTTGTAGCCGCCCCAGACGATGAGCTTGGTGCCGGTGTAGACCAGAATCGGATGCGCGCGGCGGGGCGCGCCGTTGGTGGGGAGGGCGCCGCTCCACACGCGGGTCTTCGTGTCGAAGAGGTAGCCGGTGTTGGAAGGCTGGGTGTCGGAGCCGGCGCGGTAGCCGCCGTAGACGATGACGTTGTCGCCGGCGAGCACGGCGCCGTGGTTCTGCTTCGTCTCGGGCAGGTCGGCCGGGACCATCCAGTCGTCGCCGCCGCGCCGCCAGGCGTCGTAAACCGCGATCGCGACCGCGTCGCAGAAGGCTTCGTCAGCGCCGTGAAGGTGGTGAACCGACTCGTGAACGAGCAGCTGGCCGACCGCGTCGAAGCTCGGGATCGCCGTGTGCGGGTCGCCCCCGGCCATGTCCATGCCGGAGCGGCACTTGTCATAGGAGAAGAGGATCGCGCCGTTAGGGACGCTGAGCTCCGTCAGGGCGCACGAGGCCTGGTCGGCCTGGGCGAGCTCCCAGTCGTGCGGGCTCGCGGCGATGTCGGCGGCGAGGGCTTCTTTGTTGAGAACGAGCCAGTCCCGCACGTCGGCGGGGAGGTTGGTCGGTAGCGCCGCGACGTTGAGCCTTAGCGTCACGTGGGCCGCGTTTTCCTTGGCGCGCGCGAAGGCGATCCGCAGCGTGTCGCCGCCGCCCATGCCCCAGCGGGCATATCCGGTGCCTGCCAGCGCGATCCAGCAGAACCCCGCGATGAGCGCGCCGATGAGTTTGTTGCTAGGCATTTCCTGACCCCCTGTCACCGAGTTCGAAAAACTGGACCGAAAAGCAGTAGAGACCATCCTTGGCATCGCCTTCCTCAGCGTTCTTGCAAAACTTGTTCCGGACGTCCTGGATGGCTTTCCGGAGCTCGGGAAGGCGTTTCTTGTCGACGGCGAGGATATCCGCGCCGAACTCGCGCTCGGCGCGCGGCTGCATGATGAGCGCTTCTTTGCTCTTCGTCATGAGCTGCGTGAAGAAGGTGTTGACCGTCTCCGAAGGCACGTCGCTGTAGACCAGGCCCTGGGCATAATTGACCTGAATCTTGCCGTTTTTAAGCGAAATGAGGTTCAGGCGGAGGAGGCGGTCGAGGGCGAGCTGGACCTCGAATTCCGAGATCCCGAGGCGGCGCGCGATCCACTTCGAGTCGCTCCGGAAGTCGTCACAATTTGTTAGCTCTAAAATCGCAAAATGATACCAGTCGGCGATCGTCTTGACCGTGTCGTGCTGCATCTGGACCGCGGAAGACGGCAGCTCGAGCTTCTTGAGCCGCAGCTTGGCCGAGTCGCGGTTCTTCTTGCTGCGGGCGTGCATCGCCTCGACCAGGTCGCAGAAGCGCTCGATCTCGCCGGGCGCGTAGCCCAAGGCTTTCGCGATGCGGTCGGCGGCGGGCCGCGACAGACCCTGCTTGCCGCTCAAGATCTCCGAAAGCCGCGACGGCGCGAGCTTTAAGTCCCGGGCAAAGGCGCGCAGCGAGTAGCGCGGGTTGGTCCGGCAACGAGCGGCGAGCTCTTCCTTGAGGATCACCTTGTAGTCGCTTTGGGGAAGGTCCTGCTGCATCCTGCGTCTCCCGCCTTTGCTCTCACGGACAATAACCTTCCGCGCCGTGAGATGCAAGCTCAAAGAACATCATGTTCTGTGACATTTACTCGTATTTTACAGGTCGCGGAACACTCCGAGGTGCAAAAAACCCCGCTGCACGGTGTGGTACAGCGGGGTTCCTTTGGACACTCGAAGCTCAAAGACTCTCGTCTTGAAGGACACCGGATCGGCTGCTTGTCAGCAACGGATCAATGGCACTGCTGCCAGGAGAGGCCGTAGCGGTAGAGGGTCTTGAATTGACCGTCGATCGAGTCGGTCGTGATCAGGCCGCGGGCGCCGGCATTCGCCGTGAGGCGGATCTGGGTGTTGATGTTGAGGGCGCGCTGGAGGCCGCAGGGCGACCAGACGAGGGCGGAGATTCCAAGGGTGTCGCGGATCTGGTAGTCGCGGTTGGTCGGGCCGTACATCGGCGTGTGGAGGCGAGCCGTGGCGCCGCTGCCTTGGAAGTAGTAGGCGGCCGACTGGTCGGCGACGGAACCGGCATCAAGGTTCACAAAGCCGCGGTAGTCGAGGGTGGCGACCGAGTACGACCAGCCGCTCGGGAAGTCGAGGTCGACGGCGATTTGGCAGTTCTTACGGGAGCTGGAAAGGGGAACGCCCGGGCCCACTTCCGCGACGAAGTTGTCGAAGAGGAGGGTGAAGGCTTGCAGGTCAGGCGACACGTTTTGCGAAACCGAACCGGCTTGGCAGCCCGAACCGGCGTACGAGACGCTACGGATACGGACATAGGGGGGCGACGCCGCGTCGGCGGCGGACGCAAACATGGCGGCGACCAGGACGGGCGCTCCGAACTTGACGAGGGTCTTCAAAGTGGAAAGCATCGGCGAATTCCTCCAAAACGAGATGTATTGAGCTCGCATCGTGCGAACGAGGGCATGAGAGCAAGCCTCATGCCAGCACCGCCGAGCCGGCCCCTCCTCACTCGCAAGTGGCAGACATCGGCTGGGAAAAGTCTTTGGGGCGGGCGGGACCACGCCATTTTGTCCGGGTTGGATCCCTGCAGCCGGTAAACTTTGGAGACCAAGATCCGCTAAGACTCGCTGAGATCCCCTGAGATGGCCCGCCAATCTGGCCGGCGCGCGCCTCTAAGAGGTACAGATTTGGCGAGGTCGGGTCCCGGGACCTCCCCAGTACATTAATAGATCACCCGGCGCCGTCCGGTC
Organism: Pseudomonadota bacterium; assembly: GCA_043786345.1. Taxonomy (GTDB): domain Bacteria; phylum Bdellovibrionota_B; class Oligoflexia; order Oligoflexales; family CAIYRB01; genus JANOTL01. The sequence continues at coordinate 166 of JAYVWD010000057.1, read as the reverse complement.
AAGACACTCACGGAACAAAGCGTTCTGTGAATATTCGGATCGCCGGGTTCTGCGAACGAGGCGTTCCCTGAACTCGCGCATCTTAGTGCATCTCCGAGCGTCTCTGCGTAACTTGGTACCCCCAAAAAGGCCGGTAACGGCGAAAACATCGGGGAAACAAGCGCGA
>JAYVWD010000056.1:0-3840 GCA_043786345.1 Pseudomonadota bacterium | reverse complement strand
TCGGCATGATTGCCGTCGCGACCGGCATCAACGGCCTCTATGTGTTCCTGTCCGCCGGCATGGGCGGCTTCGTGATCTCCGGGCTGATCTCGGAGCGGGCGATGAAGAGCATCCGCCTCACGGCGCTCGGCCAGGTGACGGCGGACGCGGGCGCCGCCTTCCCGGTGCCGCTGACGCTGGAAAACGCCTCGAGCTGGTTCGACGTGTACGAGATGGAGACGGTGGTGATGCTCGGCCAGCCGCGCTTCAAGCTGGTGGCCGTGCCGCTGCCGGCGCCGCTGACGTCGCGCGCCGGCGTGCTGCCGGCCAACCGGGCCACGACCTTCGAGGGCCTCTGCAACGGGCTGCCGCGCGGCGTGCACGAGACGGTGACGGCGGTGCAGAAGACGCGGTTTCCGTTCGGCATCCTGGAGAAGTTCAAGGTGGCGTTGGTGCCGGCGCGCCTCGTCATCACGCCGGCCATCGACGAGGCCTTCCTGGCCGAGGTCCGCGCCCGCCTCACGGCGCTGCTCGCGGCGCAAGGCGAGGACCGCGAATTCTTTTCGCACCGGAACTACCTGCCGCGCGACCCGCGCCGCGACATCGACTGGCGCAAGAGCGCGGCGAAACCGCAGCAGGACTGGGTGATCAAGCAGTACCGGGCGCGCGGCCAGGACGCGTCCGTCCGGATCGACGCGCCTTGGGGCGTGTTCGTCCAGGCCCCGACCGAGGCGGTCTACGAGCATCGCCTCTCCCGGCTCCGCACCCTGCTGCGCGGGCTCACCGAGGTCGGCAAGCCCTTCACCATCGACTTCGGCGGCGGCCTCGTCGTGCACGGCGGCGAGGCAAGCCTCGAGGCGCTCGCGGGCGCGCCGGCCTTTGCCGCGCGCGCCGAGGGGCCGCGGCGTGTCGACGGGAACTCCAAGGCGCACGCGCAGCCCGACGGCGCGGCGCTGCAGCTGCGCTTCGACGGCGACGACGTCGTCTGGCCGGGACGGGGGCGCGCGTGCTGACGGTCGGCCAATACTACCGCGTCACCTGGCAGCTGCTGATCATCCTGGCGGCGGCGCTCGCCGTCGGCTCCGAGGTGGTGCGGCCGCTCGTGCTGATCCCGTTCTTTCTGATCGCGTACGCGCGCGTCACGCCCTTGAGCGGGATCCTGAGCCAGAACAAGAAGCGCGTGTCGTGGGGCATCGGCTTCGCGCTGTTCCTGCTGACGATCCACCAGATCATGCGCTTCCAGCATTTCGACGAGCTCGTTGAGGTCCTGATCGAGATGATCTCCGGGACCCTGCCGCTCATGCTGCTCAACCACGAGCGTCCGCGGTCCTATTGGCTGTCGATCCTGAACGTGACGATCGTCGCGATCAGTAGCATCACGTTCACCTCGAGCGTGCCCATCTACCTCGGCTTCATCGCCTTCGTGGGCGTCCTCCTGCTGAACCTGAACGCCGCGAGCCTCTACCAGGCGGCGATGGCCGAGCGCGGGACGGTGCCGACCCTGCCGCGCGGGTATTTCCGCCAATTCGCCTACGTCCTGCCCCCCGGGGCCTTCGTGGCGGCGCTGATTTTCTTCATGTTCCCGCGGGTTCAGACCTTCGGGACGTCGCTCGGCAATCTGATGGCGAAGTCGCGCACCGGCTACGCCGGCCTGGTCACCCTGTCGGGCCAGGGCGAGATCGAGCCCTCGCAGGAGCTCGCGTTCATGCTCGACGGGCAGGACAAGGGTTGGCTCCGGAAGGCGGCGCCGACGCTGCTGTTCCGGGGCGACTCCCTCGACTCCTTCGATGGGGTGCGGTGGACGAACAACGTCTTCAACTACCGGACGCAGGAACAGGCGCAGGATCTGCGCGTCGCCTCCCGGCACTCCCAATCGACCCGCACACTCATGATCCACGTCGAGCCGACGCCGAGCAACGCGGTCTTCTACCCGTCGGTGCTGATCAACGTCGTGAACCAGTCGCCCTCGGCGGGCTCGTTCCTCTATAATGCGACCGGCAGCGTGATCAGGACGCAGTTCAGCCTCGAGCGCTTTAACTACACGGTAAAGGTGGCCGACGCGCTGCCGATCGCGGGGGCGCCCGACCGGCCGATCGGCGAAATTGCGGGCAAGGTGCCGACGCGGCCGGAGCGGGAGGTGTTTCCGAACGAGATGGGGAACCACGATCTGGATGCCTACCTCGCGGTTCCGGTCGGGGTCCGCGACTCGCCGTGGTTCAAGGCCTGGGTCGCCGAGGTCGGGATCGACCCCGCGGTCGACGGCATCGCCGCGGTGGACCGGAAGGTGCAAGAGCACTTCCGGACGAAGTTCAAGGCGACGCTCAAGAACACCTTCAGCCAGCAGAACACCCTGAGCGCGTTCCTTACGGCGGACCGGCAGGGGCATTGCGAGTATTTCGCGACGGCGACGGCGCTTTTGCTGCGGACCTTCGGCGTCCCGTCCCGGGTCGTGGTCGGGTACCGCGGCGGGCACTACAACGATCTGATCGACGTGGTCGAGGTGACCGAGGAGTCGGCGCACGCCTGGGTCGAGGCCTTCCTGCCGGATTTCGGTTGGCAGACGCTCGATCCGACGCCGGACGGCGGCGGCGCGGCGGTCGGCACGAGCGAATGGCGGCACTACCTGACGGCGATGTCGTTCTGGTTCCGGCAGTACGTCGTCGACTACGACCAGAGCACGCAGCGCGAGCTGGTCAAGACCCTCAAGAATCTCGCGAACGAAAAACATGGCAAGCCGCTCGACTGGCGGGCCCTCGCGACCCGGTATGGGAAACAGTTGGCGTTTTGCGTGGTGGCGATCGTCGGAGCCCTGGCCATCGCCATGGGGGCGCGGCGCCGGCGGGTGGCGAAGGCGATGCCGCGGTATTACCGGGTGTTTCTCGCGCGCGTGGGGGCGAAGGACCTGCGGCGGCACGGCGGCGAGACGATGCGGGAGTTTCACGCGCGGTGCGCCGCCGGCGGCTTCGACGCGGGGACGGTGGCGGCGGTGGACCGGGCGATCGAGGCGGACTTCTATGGGGCGGCGCCGGACGGGGAGGGAGCGCGCCAGGCGCTGGTGGAGCGCTGCGCGCAGCTCAAACTGGCGCGGTGACGAAGGCGCGCGTTGCGGCGAGGTGCGCGACCAACGCGGCGAGCGCGGGGGCGGCGGCGTCAGGGACCAGCGGCAGGGCGGCGGCGAGGGTCCGGCCTTCGGACAAGGCGTGCGTGAAGGGCGAGAGGGCGGCGTCGATATGCGCCATCTCGAGGTCGATGGGGCTCGATTTGTAGAGGAGGACGCCTTCGGGACGGGCGGCGACCTCGCCCTCGTCGCGGGTCCAAAGCGTGAAGATCGGGGCGGCCGAGGTGATGAAGGCGTGGTTCGGCGCCAACCGGATCTGCTCCGGATCCGTGAGCGCGGCGGGGGGACCGGGATCGGCGTCGATCAGGACGCGCCAGCGGGCCAGGCCGAGTTCCAGGATGCCGCGGACATGCGCGTCGGCGACGGTCGCCGGGAGGCCGGCGACCGCCGCGGCCATGACGCTGGACGCGGGCGGATGCGCCGTCAGAAAGGCGCCGATCAGTCCTTCGACGTAAGGGACGCCGAAGAGCGCGGCGGCGCGCTCGAAGACGGTGCCGGCGAGGGTCTGGGTGACGCGGGCGTAAAACCCGTCGCGGTAGACGGCGAGGCGCGCCGCGCTACCCGGCGTGAGCGCCGGGGCGAGGGCGGCGCGCGCGGCGGCGAAGTCTTCGGGGTTGGCGGCGTGAACCGCCCGCAAAAAGGCCGCTTCGCGGGCGGCGGCGTCGGTCGCCGGCGAAGGCGGCGCGTCGCGCGCCAGGACGCGGTCTCCGGCCCGGTTCGCGTCGTCGGCCGGCGGCGGCGCG
>JAYVWD010000055.1:0-1701 GCA_043786345.1 Pseudomonadota bacterium | reverse complement strand
CGCGCCGCCGCCGGCGGCGGCCCCCGTCGCCGCGCCCGCCGCCGCCGTCCCGCAGGAGTTGACCCTGCGCCTTACCGGCCAGGTCACCTCCGTGCGGAGCTCCAAGATCGCCTTCAAAATCGTGGGCTTCGTCGCGACCGTCACGGCGAAGGCCGGCCACGTCGCGAAAAAGGGCGAGGTCCTCGCGACGCTCGAGGAGGACGACTTCAAGATCAAGCTCGACCTCGCGCAGGCCCGCCGCGAGCAGGCGAAGGTCCAGCTCGAGGCCGCGCGGAAAGAGCTCGAGCGCGAAAAGCAGCTAAAGGCCGAGAACGCCTCGACCATGACCGTCTTCGAGCAGCGCCAGACGGCTTTCGACTCGGCGCGCATCGGCCTGCGCCTGGCCGAGCTCGACGTCGTGCAGGCCGAGCGCACCGTGCGTGACACGAAGCTCGTCGCCCCCTACGACTGCGTCGTGCGCGAGCAACTCAAGTTCGAAGGCGAGAACGTCGCCGCCGGAGCCGCCGTCTTCGAGGTCGTCGACACCAGCGTTCCCGAGATCACCTTCGAGGCGCCCGAGGCGATGCTCGGCAGGGTCAAGGTCGGCGCGACGCTCGACGTGCAGGTGCCGTCCGGCGGCTACGCCGGCAAGGCCGAGATCGTCCGCATCGTCCCGGTCATCGCCGAGAAAACCCGCACCTTCCGCGTCATCGCCAAGCTGTCCGAGGGTGTCAAGGGTGTCTTTCCAGGATCTTACGCCGAAGCCAAGGTGGACTGAAATGTTCTTATCCGACGTCTCGATCAAGCGCCCCGTCTTCGCCACGATGATGAACCTCTGCCTCATCGTCTTCGGCCTTTTTTCGCTGCCGCGACTGGCCGTCGACCAGATGCCCGAGGTCGACTTCCCATTCGTCACCGTCAGCGCGATCTACCCGGGCGCCGACCCGGAGACGATCGAGCAGCGCGTGCTCAAGCCCCTCGAGGATGCCGTCAACAGCATCTCGGGCCTGGACAAGCTGATGTCGACCGCGTACCCGAGCCTGGGCCAGCTCGTGCTGCAGTTCAAGCTCGAGAAGAACGGCGACCAGGCGGCGCAGGAGACCCGCGACAAGATCTTCGCCGCCGTCCAGAACCTCCCGGCCGAGGTCCAGACGCCGGTCGTCCAGAAGTTCGACATCGGCGGCGCGCCGATCCTCAACATCGCCGTGTCCGGCTCGGCCGACGTGAGCTACGAGGTCCTCTCCGATTTCGCGAAAAACCAGGTCCAGACGATGCTCCAGCGCATCGACGGCGTCGCCAGCGTCAACCCCGCCGGCATCCGCGAGCGCGAGGTCCAGATCTTCGTCGACCGGGACCGCCTGGCCGGCTTCGGCCTGACCCCGGCCGACGTCATCGACTCGGTCAAGGCCCAGAACCTGGACGTGCCCGCCGGCAAGATCCAGAACGAGTCCAACTACTGGACGCTCCGGGTCAAAGGCAAGCTCGCCCGCGGCGAACAGGTGGCGGCGCTCCCCATCATGGCGCGCAACTCGACCCTGCGCGTCGGCGACGTCGCGTCGGTTAAGGACACGATCGCCGAGGAGAAGACCGCGGCCTTCGTCGGCAAGACGCCGACGATCCTGATGTCCCTGCAGAAGCAGGCCGGCACCAACACCCCGGCGGTCGCCGACGCCGCGAAGAAGGCCCTGGTCCAGCTGGCCGCCGCGGCGCCCAAGGGGGTGA
>JAYVWD010000054.1:0-4395 GCA_043786345.1 Pseudomonadota bacterium | reverse complement strand
TGCTCGTCCGCTCCGGCGATCGCGTCGAGCCATCGCGAGGCGCCGGCCGTCGCGATGGACCCCTCGATCGACATCACGGACGTGTACGCCTTTCCCACGCCGGGAGACGCGACGACGTACACCTTCATTATGAACGTTTGGCCGGCGGCACAGGCCTATGCCGGCCCGAACTGGTATCAATTCGCCGACGATGCCATCTACGAAATCAAGATCGATAACACTGGCGACGCCGTCGAGGACGTCACGTACCGGTTCGAGTTCAAGACCGCCGATTATAAGGCCGCGGAAGGCCTGATCGTCGCCAACTTTCCGGACATCAAGTTTGAGAATGGTCGCTTCACCGGCGCCCTGAACCAAACGTACTCGGTGACCAGGATCACGGGCGGAAGCCGGAGTGGACCGCGCGCCGTCACGGTCGCGGACCTCCCGGTCGCGCCCCCGCGCATCGGCCCGCACACGACCGACAATGGCGGCGCGGCGGTGGCGGCGGGTTCCCCGCTGCTCAACGACGAAGCGACGATGTACGCCAACTACAAGGCCCTGTCCGACAACGCGATCATCACGAAGGGCACCAGTAAATTCTTCGCCGGCCCCCGGAACGACCCATTCTTCGTCGACCTCGGCGGGGTCTTTGACCGCGTCGGCGTGCGCATCCCGGCCGTCACGGGCACTCCGAAGGACTCCCTTGCCGGAGCCAACGTCATGTCGATCGCGATTCAGGTCCCGATCTCCGACTTCCTCGAAGCCGGCAAGAAGAACTTCGGGGTATGGGCGACGTCGAGCCGGCCGCAAGGGCGCGCCTACCGCCCCGACGGACGCTCCTACAAGCTCGGCGGCGCCTGGGTTCAGGTTGCCCGCCTCGGCAACCCGCTCGTGAACGAGCTCGTGATCAAGATCAATGACAAGGACAAATTCAACGGCTCCGAGCCCAAGGACGATGCGAAGAACTATGCCAAGTACGTGCAAAATCCCCAGTTGGCGTATGTCCTGAACGTGCTCTACGGGCCCACCGGATTGACGGCCGCGAATTTCATCACGCCGATCGACGAGACTGGCCGGGACGACATGGTGGCGGCCTTCGTCACCGGCCTGCCGGGGATCAACAAGCACCCGAATGCGACGGCGACGGGCGGCGATATGATCCGAGTCAACCTTGACTTCCCGATCCAGGAGTGGCCGCTCTCGGGTCGCAACTTGAGCGACGACGTCGTGAAGTCGGCGCTCGTCTTCCTCGCGCAGTGCAAGAAACTCACCGGTAACACCGGCAGCCCCGCCAACCCTTTCGGCAAAGTCGACCTGCCGGCGGCCGGCATCAATCCGGCGAACTGCCTGCTCGATGACTTCATAACGGCCGACACGGCGACCCCGGGGAACCCGACCGGCAAAGTTCCTCTCAGTACGTTTCCCTATATGGACTTGCCGTTTAGCGCCTATGGGAAAGGGAACTAGCCCGCCCGGTCGGGAATTCGTGCCGGAATCGTCGGCGAGGCCGGCACGAATTTTCGATTCATCGGTTGAAGCCGTCAGGGACACGTAGTCAGGATCTAAAGGAGAAAGGGCAGGGCCGCGGCGAGTGATATCACTCCGGCCACGGCACGCGGGTCCGCCGCCTGTCCGGGCGCGACGACGTGCACCGCCCGCACGCCGGCGGCGATGGCGCAGTCGATGTCGGTCGTGCGGTCGCCGACGAGATAGCTTTGCGCCAGGTCGAGCCCGAGCTGGTCGCGGGCCTCTAGGAGCAAGCCCGGTGCCGGCTTCCGGCACGCGCAATTCTTGCGGAATTCAAGGACTTCCGCTGTTGGAAGATGGGGGCAGACGTAATATGCGTCGGGCGCGACGCCGGCCTGAGCCACGATGTCCGCGCTCAGGGCGGCGTGGAAGGCGGCCACGTCGGCGAGCCCGTAGAGGCCGCGCGCGACCCCTGACTGGTTGGTCACGACCACGAGCGTGAAGCCGCGCTCCTTTAGCGTCTTGAGGGCCGCGGGAACGCCGGCGAGCACGCGCAGGTCCGCCGCGCGATGGGTGTAGCCGGCGTCGGCGTTGAGCACCCCGTCGCGGTCCAGGAAGATGGCGCGGCGCGGCTCACGCACCGCCGAGCTTTTCCTGGAGGAAGGTGCGGTCCTTCTCGGTGACCGCATACTTCATGACGCGCTGGAAGATGCGTCGGGTCTGCTCGGTGATGAGGACCGGGTCCTCGTTCGCGGCGATCAGGTAGTCGAGCCGCTGCACGAGCTTCTCGACGTCCCAAAAGAGGTTGATCGGAAGGAGCAGCTCGAGGACTGGCACGGGGACTTTTTGGCCCGTGTCCTCGAGCTTTTTCGAGGATAGGAACACCTGCTTTCCACAAACGAGGTATTTGCGGATCACGGGGGCTCCCTCTCAGCCCTTCTTCTTGGCGGGCTTGTCGCCCTTCGCGTCTTTTTTCGCGGGCTTATCGGCTTTCGCCTCGGCCTTCGCGTCTTTTTTCGCGGGCTTATCGGCTTTCGCCTCGGCCTTCGCGTCTTTTTTCACGGGTTTTTCGGCTTTCGCCTCGGCCTTCGCGTCTTTCTTCTCAGGCTTGGCCTCGGCTTTCGCCTCTTTTTTCGCGGGCTTGTCGGCTTTCGCCTCTTTCTTCACGGCCTTGTCGGCCTTCGCCGGGGCGTCGTCGCCCTCGCCTTCGCCCTCGGGCTTGAACTCCATCTCTTTGTGGATGACGGTGTAGAGCCGCGACCAGAGCTTGGTGTCATGGCGGAGCCACGCTTCGAAGAGCTTGCGGGCGGGGCGGTTGACCAGCGCTTCGCTGTGGAAGTAGCTGCTGAAGTCCTTGGGTTTCGTCATCCCCTTGAGCTTGCGCACATGGTGCGGCAGGATCAGGAGCTCGGAGCCGCGGGCTCGGAGCACGATGGTCTCTTGAACGGGCAGAATCTCGACTGCTTGCACGGGGGACCCTCTTGATGGACTTCGTCGCAATAATGTCGGCCAAACCCCGGTTTTATACAGCCATCGCCTCGCAAAGGCCAGGATTTATGAGCGAACTACGAGACCTGGACTGGGCGCGCATCGCGGACTTGGCGGCTTCCCAGGGGATCGACGCCGCCGCGCTGCGCCGGGGGGACGGGGTCGTCGTCGCGAGCGCCGAGGAAACCCGCCTGAAATTCAACGCGCCGACGCCCGTGCGCTACCTGGCGGTGCGCTCCGGGGGCTGGGAGCTCGAGCTCTTCCACTGGCACCTCGAGGATGAGTGGGAGCTCGTGCACGCCTCACGCCTTGCGTGACTTACAGTCCGCCTTGTCGGCCGAGAGGTTGCCCTCGCCCTCGATGACCGCCGCCGCCTTGTGGCGGGCCAGGTAGGTCTCGAAGGGGTACTGCTCCTTGTTGCGGCCGCGCGGCGAGTAGCCGATCACGTCCTTCATAAAGAAGCCGCGCAGCACCTTGAGCATCTTGTCGAGCTCCGGCTTCATCTCGGCCGAGACATCGAGGAGCGAGCAATCGACCAGCAGGTTCCACTTGGAATGCCACTGCATCAAGGTGTTCATGAGCTTCGACTTGAGCGCCGCGATCTTTTCCTTGGAATCGATGACGACGTGGTCGGCGAAGTTGAGCTCGATGGTGTGCTGTTGGAAGTGGTTCTGGATCTGGATGGTCGAGCGGAAGTCCGTCGGATCGCGCTTCCTGGCCGTCCGCACGCCGAGGTCCTCGGAGGCGGCCTCGAGGGTCGGATGCACCGTGAACGGCAGGCTTTCGTGGCCTTTGGCGGGGTCCAGCCCGTAGCCGACGACGCTGCGCAGGAAGAAGCCCTTGAAGAATTTCACCATCGTATCGAGCGCCTTCTTCACCTCGTCGCCCGGCGCGATCGTGACGTTGGAGGCGTCGATCAGGAGCTTATAGGGCGAATGCCAGGAGCTGAGCGCCGTCATCCACTGCGCGCGCCAGGCCTGCACGTCGGCGGGCGTCGCGAGCGTCACCGGCTCGGCGAACGCCTGCGTCATGATCTTCTGCTGGAAGTCGTTTTCAATGTCTAATTTCATCGGGCCGTCACTGTAATTGTTGATCGATGTCCTGGCGGAAGTCGTTGATGCCGCGGCCGCCGACGACCTTGCGTCCGTTGATGAAGAGCGTCGGGGTCGAGTCGATGTTGAGGCGCAAGGCCTCCGCCACGTCGTCCTTGATTTTAGCAAGAATATCCTTGTTATCCCAGCAGGTTTTGATCTGGTCGTCGGTTAGGCCGACCTCCTTCGACCAGGCCTTGATCTTGTCGTCGCTCATCTCTTTCTGGTTGTCGAAGAGCTTGCCGTGCAGCTCCCAGAACTTGCCGTACTGGCCGGCACAGCGCGACATCACCGCGGCGTGGCAGGCGAACTCGTGCATCTTCTGCTGGACCGAGCTGTTGCAGGAGTTGTCGAGCGGGAAGTTGCG